>JACPGD010000551.1 GCA_016182645.1 Candidatus Hydrogenedentota bacterium
GGATAGGAACCGTCCGGGTATTCATCCGGACTTAGTTCCGTGCCCACCAGTTCCATCCCTGATTCGCGGAGGAGCTGACCCGCCTCGAACAGGTGTCTTGCGCGGTCGTGGGGGGACAGGGTCTGGTCCCCGCTCGAATTTAGGTGGTCTCGATGGGTTTGGGCCAGGCGCGCGAATTCGCCGCCCCGGTAGTAGGTAATGGCCGCATCCCACAGCCCGGCCCGGGCGAGGCGGCGCGCGAGCAGGTTTCGCAAGGAGTCCGGTCGGGAAAACAGCAAGTTGGGGTCAGGCTCGTCACTGTCCTGCATGGTGTCCACATAGTCCCGGAGTTCTTGCAGTGTCAAGATGCGTTCCGCGATCAACGCTGGATCCGACCAGTTCTTGCCCTTCATGAAAGATGACAGTGCTCGCGCGTACGCCTGCTGCTTGAGTTGGACGAATCCCCGATCATCGTTGGCCAGGTCAGAGGCGGCGGCGGGATCCTCCGCATAGAACCAATCCTGGTCGTTAAGGTCATAGTCAGAAGTTCCAAAGCTTGTGGTGACTTCCTCCAATAGCGCCTCGGCTTCCGCGTACTTCCCATCGCGGTACAGCAGTTTTGCCTGGACCCATTTCCCAAAGGGCGAAGACGAATCGGCGTGGGCCAGCCATCGGGCAGCAGCTTCCATGTCCCCGGTGTTGTAAGCCACCCATGCCAGACGATCCGCCCCTGAAGTTGCTTCAATACCGGCTTTCTCCAGTGCCTCGACCCAATCCTGCGCTTCTCTTTCCGCGCCCCGATGTGAGAGGAGCCACGCGGTCACGATGTTGCGGCACAGTTCATCCGCTGCAACGTTCTCGAGGATGGGTGTGGCCGCGAGTGCCTGCCGACAAGCTGTTTCGAGCGACAGCCGCGCCATCAGTGCGCTCACCGGGTCCTTTGCGCAGTCCGCGTAGTGGTGTATGGCTTCCAGAAAGGCTCCCGCCGAGAGCTCCGCGCGCGCCTGCCAGCCGAGGCTTTCGGGGGCCAGCCCCAGCGGGTCGCGATAGCCTTGCTCGGCCAAAATCCGCACCTGCTCGAAATACTGGCCAGCACGCGCCGGCTCTTCTTGCGTCCAACTCTTGCCGAGCATGAACGCAGCCCAGGTGCTCTTGAAGTGCCGCTCGGGTTCCGGGAGGGCGAGCACCGCCTCGAAATGGGGAATGGCCCCGGCATAGTCGGCATTATGATAGGCGGCAGCGCCGCGGAAATACTCGGCGAACTCCGGGGGCAGTTTCTCCAGAAGGGCCGTGAAGGGCTGGAGATCGAAGGGAGTAGCGGGCGCGGTTGGAATGTCAGGGTCATAGCTCTCCCGGGCGTCCTGCCTTGCCTGGAGCCATTCGCGGATATGGTCGTCGAGCGCTTCACGCATTTGGGTGTATTCGGCGATGAGTGCGGCGGCGTCTGGTTGATTATGGACGGCCAACGCGAACTCGTCGATGTCCGCGCGGACACTGTCATTCCAGAGATCCAGCTCGGACGTGATCAGCTCCTCCTCAGCCTGTTCCTGAAGATTGAGAATCCGCAGGCACTCCAGGCGAAAGATTGTCTCGGGCATGGCGAGGATGTCACGCCCACCATGGACAAGGAAGTCCATGGGGAAGAAAGGCCCGCAAGCAAACGCAGGATTGCAGAACGCAATCGCGGTCATGAGATTCAGGAAACGGATTGTTGCTCTCAATGAATGATCTCCACAGACCCTGTTTTCAGGGGCGATGTTCCATCCTCCATTTCCGGTTTGAGGCGCAACCAGGCCACCATGATGGGCGGGCCAGGTTTTGAGGCCGGCCCCAGAAACGCAACCACTTCGCCGACGGCGTTGGTTTCGGCGGTGAAGTAGTTGAGCGCGTCAAAGGATTGCAGATCCGCATGTATTAGATCCACAGGGATGCGAATTGGCTTCGAGGTCTGGTAGCCGCTGTTGTTGGCCAGCCAGATTTCGTGCAGATTCGCCGCGGGGGTGCGCACTTCGACGTGGAGGTCGAGCGGTGGGGATTGGCCGGACATCACCTGGCGGAGGACGGGCCAGGACCAGTTCAAGCGATCGCCTTCGACGGGCAGCCGGAACCAAGTAACGCCGCGGCAGTGGGGGGGAGGGGCGGCGTTTAGCCTCTGCACAAGGCCCGCCATTTCTTGTGGATCGGCGAAGACCTGCCGCTCCCGGGCGGCATAGGTTTCTTCATTTCCTTCCGCCGCCAGTCCAATGAATTCGCCTTGGGCCGAGTAAAACATGCGGTAGCCATAGGTGGGCAAGGCCACCAGAAACGGGCGGTCTAGCCAGGACGCGTGTTTGACCCATACACTTGTTTGTTGCGGATCGCACAAGGGTGAGGTGTCGTTTATCGACCGGGGTTTTTCCAGGGAATGTGCCTGAAGCACGAAGTGGTCGATCTCGCGGACGAGCGCAACCATTTCCGGCTGGCGAAGCCAGTCGGGTAAGGCCGTAATCGACCATGCGAGTTCTGGCAGGCGCGTTCGGAGCCTCATCATCAGATGGACGTAATCGGCCAAGCCTTCCGTCGGGCAATCATAGTCAATCTGAATACCGCGTAGGGCCAGTCCCGCTGTCTGGGCCTTCGCGGAGGCCTCTCGCGCGGCATCGGCCAGGGATTCAGTGGCGCGCTCCAAACCACTCTCGGTGTCCAAGTCCTTCAATACATGCGCGCGCAGAACGGCCCATGTCGGGCGGCCAGTTCGAGCCAATGCCCCCCAATCCACCTGAATCAATTGCAGTCTGGCGGCCTCATGCCCTAAATCCACCAAGGCCGCCAGCACCATGAAAGCATCGACGTGTTCCCGCGCTTCGCCCACGCGCGTGGCGAGCGCGGGCGACCATTGCTGCTGCCAGACATATACGGAATGCACGAGTGGTTCATGATCCTGCTGACAGCCGGAAGCGAGGAGGAAAACCACCATGCAAAAAGCGGCGTGCAACGTAGCCGGGGCTTCCAGCCCCGCTCTCCCTATTGCGCCGCTCTTTCTCGGTCCTTGTGCGTCCACTTCAAGACTCTGGCCGCCGCTGTTTCAACGCCGCATGCGATGCTTCCACGATTCTGTGTCGCGGCGGGAGTGGCGTATCGCCAAGACAAGGATCTCCCCCTCCGTGATACTGTAGAAGATGCCGTAGGGAAATCGGTTTGTCTGGCAACGCCGCACATCAGCTTCTTGGATGGGCCATGCCTCGGGGTACTCAGCGATTCTCTGGATGGCCGAATAGACCTCCAGGTAGAAGTCGTCGCCAAGACCCACCCTGCATTCATCGTAGTATGCAACCGCTTCGTCAAACTCAGCTTCGGCATCAGTGTGGAAAGTCACATTCATTCGTTGAAGCGCTTGCGAATACGGGCGAACACTTCCTCAGCCGGAATAGGCTTCGAATGGCCGGCATGCACCTCGGCCAAACGTTGTTTCGCCAGCGCCAACGATGCCCGTTCGATTTCGATGTTTGGCGGATTCAATCCTCTGAGCAGAGAATCAGCTACCAGGAGTCTTTCCTCAACTGGCAATGATTGGAGTTCCTCGATAATTTCCTGGGTGCTCAACATTTTATTGCCCTCCAATCGTCATTCTATACGATGTCGCGGGAACTTTCAGGTTTCGCGCGCCTTTCATCCAGCCGCTTCAAAATGTTCCTTATACCTTTCATACCATTCCACCGCCCCCGGGCCGAGGCTGGGGCGGCAGAACTCGACGTAGCCCCAGGTGACGAGGCGCTCGGTGTACTCTGCCGCGAGTGCGAGCTTTGATTTGAGGCGCTCGATGGGCACGGGGCGCCATGGTGCGTCCTTGACCGTGGAATGGTGCACTTTGCCATAGCGCCGCACGTATTCTTCGATACTCGGGCATTCGAATTCCGCGGTCTCGACATTGCCCCAGAAGGCGGCGCCCGCTTCTTTGCACGCGGATTGCATGGCGGTGAAGAAGGGGCGGCGTTGTTCATTCGTGACGTAGGAGAAATGCTCGCCGCTGTCCTGCAGCATGATGATGTCGAAGCCAGCTCTTTTGATGAGCCGCGCCCAGTATTGGCCGTATTCTTCCGGCGGCGCATAGCGGAAATCGCCGAAGATCTTCTGTTGATCCAGGATGAAGAAGGGGGACAGGGAGACCGGTTTGTTGGGCGTGGCTTGTTTGCACAGTTCGACGGCCGCCGCGTAGAGGTTTTCCATGAACATGCCGAACAGGTCGTAAGCGACGTAGATTTCGTGCGGGACATACCACGCCTTGAAGGCGGGATGCTCGCCATAGCGTTCGCGGATCGCTTCGACGTTTTGTTTGAGCAGCGCGCGCTCGAAGTCGTAGTCCGGCTCGATGTACCAGCGCGCGCTGCTGCCGGTGTCGAGGATGGCGGACACGCCGCGCTCCGCGCAGAGGTCGAGCAGTTCGCGCAGCCGCGCCGTGTCCTCGTTGGTTTTCAAGGCGGATGGAACGTTGGACAGCCAGAGCCAGTCGAAGCCGATGGCCTTCTCGTCGTCCAGTTCGCGTTTCCAGCCGTCGATGCCCTGTGTCTCAGAGAACCGCGGGTGGTACTGGCGCAAGGCGCCGGAGAGCAGCGGCTTCGTGCCGTGCTTCGGGGCATCGCCTCCCGTGGTCTCCACCCCGAGCAGCGTCGAAGCCGCCAGACCACCTGCCGCCAGTAGAAATGATTTTCTGGTCATGCCCCCACTCGTTTCACAAGAAGCCGGCTTCAGTCCACCGCGGAATGTTTTATGAAGTAGACGATCACAAGCCCCGCAACCATGCCATTGACGAGGCCCATGAGGCCGCCGACAAGGAAGGAGCGCTGGATCATGATCCAGGCCCAATTGTAGTCGCTGGAACCGATAAGGAGGAGCAGCGGGCACGAGCCGGCGGTAAGGGCGCCCACACCCCCGCCGAGCAATGCGCCCCCAATGGCCCCGCGGAGATAGGTCGCTTTGCCCGCCAGCCGCAACCCAACATTGGCCGCGGTGGCGGCGAGAAAGGCGCCGGCGGCCAGCCCAAGGAAATTGCCGAGCACCAGCCGCAGGAAATAGATGGTGCGGAACGTCTGTTCGTCCGGCGGCTCGAGCGGCGGCATACCCCACGTCGCGACGACAACGATCGTGAGCACATAGGGCGGCATCAAGCCGAAGAACACCCCAGCAATGGCAGCCCAAACCACGATTTTCCGGTGCAGTTCTTGAGATGCCACGGATTCTTTCATGGGTTTTCCTCCCGCTTGAGTCCCAGCCAGTGCCTCAATATGAGCCCGGTAACCAAGAAATGGACTGCCGCCAGGAGCATCATAGCCATAAGATATACCGGATGGGAAGGGAAGTAGGTTTCCCAACCGGGATAAATGGCGAAGGCGACGTTGACGTTGGCGCGGGCCGGCGTGAGGGCGCGGGAAAGCCCAATCAGCGCCAACAGTCCTGCCAGCGCCATCCACCACGCGCCACGTGGTACGCCCAGACGCGTGCACGCGTACAACCCGACGGCCAAACCGACCAAATGCGTCAAACACGATGTGGGGTAGAACGGCGCGCCGCCGGCCAAGTCCAGCAACCAAAGCGGAACACCCGCGCAAAGCCACAGCGTGCCCACGGCATTCACGGCGGGCGACGCGGCCAGCAAGCCGGCGCCGATGAGGGCCGCAGCCAGGTGACACGCCCAGAGCAGGTCCTCGGGCCGGCCGTCGTACAGTTGATAGGCCCCGTGGATCATGTAGCAGCCCAGGGCGGCCCCCCCAAGAAGCAGTCTGTGTCCAAACCAATCCAGTGGGCGTGTGTGGCGGCGCACTACCAATTGCTTCCTCTGTAGTCGGTTGGCTGTCGCTGGAATCCAGGCGCGGACACTCGAAATACTGCCTTGCGTGTAACTCATTTCATTCCCTAATACTCAATCTACCTTCTTGGTGAGGACGACTTTGCGTAGTGGGACTAGGTGCACTGGACCGATGAGGCCGGATTCGAGGCACCAGCCATCTCGCAGGGTGCTGGTCTCATGCCATTTCCGGCTCTGCAAGTTTGCACGGACCTCATCATAAATATCCCATGTCATCCGATTCGCGATCAGACTGGCCACGACAACTACGAGTTCATTCTCGCCGGGCCGCAGCTGTTCTGTCACGTCGAGGCGATAGGACGGCCACACGCGCACGCCTGACAGGATGCCGTTCACCCACACCTCCGCGTTGAAGCAGACTCTCCCCAAGTCCAACTCCATCCGGATATTGCTTGGGAGTTGCCCGCCGGGCAGCGTGAAGCGGGTGCAGTAGACGACGCGGCCGCTGTACCATTCGATTCCGATCGCCGACCAATTACCCAGTGCAGTCTCCACGGGCGCGCAACGGGCACGAATCGGCTTTACCAGCCCGTGTTGTCCATCCTCCAGGTGCACGCGAAGGGCGAGGGCGTGCGGCAAGGGCGAAAGCGGGACAGGCGCCTCCCCCTCCGCGAACACGAGGGGCATGCCATCCATCCACGCCTTCCAGTCCCCTTCAATCTCCGGCGGAAGTACCCCCACAGCGCCGCTGGGAAGTTCGCAGCGGTACCACAGCGTGCCGGGCGTTTTCAGCACCTTCGGGTGCGTGGGTTCGCCATACGACGCTTCGGGCGGCCCGACGTATTCCCAGGCTTCGCGCCAGTCTTGTCCATCGAGCGACACGCGCCAGGTCCGGTCGGTCGTGATGGAGGTTGACGCACCATAGGCATTCGACCATTCTCCCTCGGCCAGCAGCGCAATCGAATCCTCGGCAGTAATCACAAGCTCGGTTTCGCCCGGCCGCATGGCGGGAAGTTCAATCACTTCCGGAGAGCCGCCTCCGGAACCGCGGCCAATTTCCGCGCCATTTACTGAGACTGTGAAAGGACTCTCGCAAGCGACCGCCAGCCAACCCGTTTCGGCTTCCGGTCCCAGAATGTAGGTGTTCGCGCAGCGCAGCCCCTTGCCGCCGATTTTCGGGCTGTAGAAGGTATCGAGATCGAAGCTCTTGTACTCGTGGAACGAAATGAAGCGTGCATTCCAGCGCGAGCGGTAGCGCAACGCCCCGTCCTCGGGATGGCGCGTGTCCAGCACCTTTACCTCACGCCAGTGCTTGTCATCATACAACGGCGATCTCCAATCGCCGTCCTGAAGTTGCCCTTCTTGCTCCCAGCGGACACGCATGACGGGCAATTCCAACACGGACGAATCAAGGCTGGCTTTCCACACCTGATCCAACTGCCCGCCATCGGGGAGGGAGGTCCAGGGCCCGTCTAATTGAGTGACCGGTAGCGTGGAATGCGCGTCTTCCTCCAGGCGGACTTGCGTCTCGGTGAGAGCAATGTCGAGGACGCGCAGTGTCGCGTGTGCCGCGGCGGCTTCCGGCGGAAGCAGGCCGCTCACTTCGATACTGCCATCGTCCACGACGGCCCGCGCATCGCGGAGATTCGTCTCTTCCAACAGGCACCCGCCCGGAGGCGTTTCTTTATCGGCCTCAATAACAAGAAAGCAGCCCTGCCAGCCATCGAGGTCCACGTGGCAAGCTGTGCGTTGGTCCCGCCTCACCGCATCAGCCGCAGGGCGTATTGAGCCGTCTTCGGGCTGCCACAATTCCGGAGCACCCGCGGCGCGGACATCGAGCAACCACTCCTGTTTTGCACGGCCGCCATTGACCAGCCAGTAAATGTCCTTGCCTTCTTGTTGCAGATGACGATAACGCAGTGCTGCGGGATTTCCCTCCGTGACGATAAGGTCTCGATCCTCGCGCTGGGCAATCAGGTCAAGTGTCGCATCAAAGGGAGAAGTTTGCGTACCGATGGCCTCCATCTTCTCCCGAAACTCCGCCATGTGTGGGTCGTCTCGGCCTTCTTCCATGGAATCGGTGGGCCAGCGGTCTTGCAGCAGCACGGTGCCGCCCGCTTGGGCGAAGGCCAGGATTTTGTCCGCTTCCGCGCGGCGCAGACATTGGACCCCAGGCACGACTAGAATGGGATAAGCGGCTGTGCAAGCCCTCAGGGCGCCATCGGCAATTTCCGCGCGCAGCAGCGAATCCGGATCGAGAATGTCCGCATCTACTTGCCGCGCCACCAGTGCTGCGATTGTTTCCTGAATATTGCCCGGTCCGTAACCAGACCACAGGTTGGTTTCGGGATAGAGAATGCACACATCCACCACCGGTTCGCCGCCGGTCAGCATGTAGCTCAGGCGGCGGCCGTGGTCCGCGAAGGTTTTGAAATACTTCCAGTAGGGATTCTGAAAGAACCAACTGTTGGGCCAATCGTCCATGTTGGCGGGCATGTCCTGGGCGTAGTGGAAGAGATGCGGCACAAAGAAATTGATGCCATACGCGCCGAGCATGTTGAAGCCGTAGCGGGCCATGTCCAGCGTGAAGCACCAGCCCGCGCCGCCCATCGCCTCTGCGCCGGCGCGTGGCTGGCCATAGAGGTGCGCGATGCTGGACACCTGCTTCGGTTTCCACGGCCCAATTTCCCGTGGCCAGGTGTAGCGGAAGTCCTCATTGTCCGTCGTCGGGATCTGGAGATGGCGCAGGGTCCGCACGTAGTTTCCCTGCGTCACATAGCGGGCGAGTTCCTCGATGGTGTGGCCGGTCAGCGTAAGGTTGTGCGCCGCGCACCA
>JACPGD010000554.1 GCA_016182645.1 Candidatus Hydrogenedentota bacterium
CATCAATGTCTCCTACCACTGGACGCGATAGCATCCCACACCATTCTGTCCCAGGGAGAAAATGACACGGCCCTCTTTCATTTCGTGCGGCACATCCCCAAGGAGTGCGCGCGTTGCCGCAGCGAGGGCGCTGATCCGCACGGACTCCAACGGAATTGCAGGTGTGCCTGCAATCTGTGAAAGGTTGAGCGCCACCTGGAACTCTTCATCGCGCGGGTAGGGGAATACCGTCAATTCGTGATCGCCTTTATCGATCTTGACGGAACCATTGGTGGCCACTGTCCCGAAATCCACCCAAGTCCCCGCGGGATTCAGGTGCGCGGTGAAATCCGCGCGGCCTGTCGCGTCTTTGTGCGACTCGGTATACGGCATATTGAATGATGTGCGCGCGTCGATGAAGAGAAACTCCGGGCACACAGCATAATCGGCGATGTGCCCGTCCCGCAGCACGCTCATCGCTTCGGTGTCCGGCCCGAGCGCAAGGAAACCCCACTGTGGCAAGTCATGTCCCTCGACTGCCCAAGGTGTCTCGGCCCAGTTCACCCACACCTTGAGTCCCGAATCATATTGAATGTGCTGCCGCAGCCGCTGGTTTGCCACCAGCGCCACGCCGACGGGCGCGAGGCTCCCATCGACTTCGTACAGGATAGAGGTAACTTTCGCCGTGTTCATCAGCCGCTGGATCGGGTGCATGAGATGGTGTTCCTTCGCCACCCACTGAACGTTGTCCGTCTGGGCGGCGCCGATGAAACCCGCGTGGCCATAGGCGATTTCCTGCGCGCGGTATTTGTCCACCTGCTCCGGCGTGCCGGTGTCGAGGCCCCACTGGTGGCTGTAGCCGCGGCGGAACCAGCGTTCGTAGTAACCCATGCCGTGATTGACCATCTGCGGATGAATCTTGAGAAGGTCGAAATCGAGGAGCGGCGCGTGGTCTTCCCCGCCAGCCACCTGCGCCTCGACCCCGTCACAGCGGCCTGCCCAAAAGAAATGCTGGTTGCCCTCGCCAAAGAGCGGGCCGCCGTGCGTGTCCCGCTCGAATTGGAAGAGTTCCGTGTCGCGCTGGATCTTCAACAACGCCATGGCCGCTAGCGGTTCCGCCGGATCGTGATCCACTTGGTGCCATGGCGGCACGCAGGTATGCACGTCGAGATAGGCCGCCGTCGTGCCATAGCGCGCGTGGATCTCCGGCGAATTCTGTCGTGCGAAACCCAGCGCCCGCGTACACTTCAAACCAAAGCTCTGCACGCCCGTGCCCGCATTGAACCAGCCCGGCGACGGTGTCCCGTCCTCGCGCAACACGCGCGCCGCGGGATCATACGAGGGCGCGTCGGGATAGAGGTCAATGTAATTCTCGTGCAGCGACCAGAGGTAACCACACTCGTTCGCCGCCTGGCCGAATTCCTTCATCCCTTCCTCGCCGCCAAACTGCGGATTGGCAGGGATGTGGCCGGGCAACTTCACGTCATACCCGTAGCGTTGCCACACATGCGAAATAATGGCCAGGTGATCCACGCCGTTGTCCTTGAGGTTGCGCAGGTTCTCCGCATCGCCAGCATAGGTCCCGTTGTGATGTTGCCAGATGTCCAACATGATGCGCGGCCCGAGCGCGGCCAGGTACGGCGAAGGCGGATTGGGAATATTGGGCAGCACCTCCGCGACCGCAGGCGAGATCGCGATGTATCCCGATTCATGCAGCGCTTGGCGGGCGCCCGCCGTCGTTCGCTCATAGGCGGCCTCTCCCTGCGGACACTGCGACGCATGCGACGCCGTCCAGTCCAGATACCGGCACGAGAAAAGCCCCTGCGCCGGCAGGTAATACAACGTCCCGAGCAGATAGGGCACCGAGAACTGTTTCCGGAAAGCCACGCGGCCATTCGTGCCGAGCGAGAGACTGCTGAGCACCGGCTGATTGCAGTCCGCCTGCACTGTGAGCGCTTTCCCGCGAATTCCGAAACGCCACGTCACCGCGACGGTACTTTCTCCCAACGGATACTCCCAGATCACTTCAAGCAAGCTGCCGTCCCTGGTCTGTTCCACCGAGCGCGCTGCGCCACCCCGGAGAAAGACCAACTCCTCCCCGCCGTCCTGGGCAAGCGCCGCCGTAACACCCCCGCCGAGCGCCGGCTGGAACACCGGCCCTTCGTCCATCGCCGCGGTGAAATCATCCAAAGTTCCGGTGTCAGGTGCGTAGGTATAAACGATGCGGCAATCCGTGCCCTCATAACCGAACGTAAAGCCCTTGCCCGCCGCCTGAATCGAGTTGCGATACTCCAGCAGGTTCGACGGATACACGCCCCCCTCAGAGCGATTGGCTGCCGCGGCCAGGTTGGCGCCCGCCGTCGCTTGCACGGCACGCGATTGCCGCAACGCCTTCACGCCCGCCGGTGCCGCGTCTTGCCCGCCCACGAGCAGCTCCGGCGTGCTGAAATACGAATAGTCCCAGCCGGGATTGTTCGCGGGGCCCGGTTCGATTTGGAGCCGCAGCGTGACGTCCCTCCCCGCGTACGGCGCCAGATCAAACGAAAAGTCCAGCCATTGCGCCGCCGCGTAGTGTCGCCGCAACAATTCGTGCGTCCCGGTGTCCTCCACGAGCGCACAACTGAAGGTCGCCCCGTCGCTCTTGTCCGGCGCGAGACTGTCCGCCCGCATCGCGATGCCAAAACGAAGCGTGATTGGCGTGATCGCCGGAAAATGCACCGGATAGTCCACCCATGTCTTGCCCACCGGCACCCGCCACGGCGAATGGATGAGCATTGCCTCCCGTCCCTCGGCGAATTCGTTCGGCGAATAACAGATGCCGGAGGCCGTGTCAAAGGTCCCCGTCCACCCCGGCGACATGTTTACGGGCGCACCATCGTAGGACTGGTACGACACCTGGTAATAGCCCAATTCGGTCAGCAGCGTCTTCCCCACCGGCAGCGGCGCATAAAGCGGCTGCGCCGCGGCACTCAGGGGCAAGAAAGACAGCGCCAGGCCGACAGCAATACAGCGCCATGGTCCATGGAATAAATTCGCAGTTGCAGCAAACAAAATAATCCCCCATACGTTCTTGACACCACCTTCCCCACAATCAGTCAAACGGAGTTCACGGCAGATCTTACCTGAAAGTGGTTCAAAAATGATCACGTCTTGCTGTGGCGCGGTCCCCTGACCGCGCCACGGCGCTGACCGAAGGTCTCCTCCCCTCTGCCGTGGCCTTCCCCGCGTTGCCGGAGCACCCCGGCGCGCTGCTAGAATCGTGGCCGCCGAGCCGGACAACGGCTTCACGCGGCGGGCGGGGAAAACCGGACAGGGCAGAAAGGCGCACTGATCATGAGTCCAGCAGCATCGAACCAGGCCGCATTCAGCGCGGACGCGCTGACGTATCTGGTGGGCGGCGTATCGTCAAGCTTTCGCATCAACCCCTACACGGGCCGGCCTCTGTATATCCAGCGCGCAGACGGCCCCTACCTTCACGATATCGAAGGCCGCCGCTACATCGATTTCTTCATGGGCCATGGTGCCTGCCCACTGGGACACAACCGGCCCGAAATAAGGCAGGCCTTGGCAGCCATCCTCGAGGACGGGGTGTTTGCCGAGTTCGATCATCCGTTGACGGTGGCTCTGGCGAAGAAGATCGTCGAGCACGTCCCGTGCGCGGAGCAGGTGCGCTACGTGAACTCTGGCAGCGAAGGAACTTTGCTCTCTCTGCGCCTGGCCCGCGGCTACACCGGACGGACGCGGGTCGTGCGGGTCGACGGGCATTTCCACGGCGGGCACGATTACGTGCTGGGCAATAACCTGGCCTCGAAAACTGACCGCGACAACCCGGGCGACCGTCTGTCCAAAATTGGTCCTCTTTCCGCGGGCATACCGGACGTCATTCGCGAAACGCTCTTCCTCGTTCCCTGGAACCGGCCGGAAGTGATCGAGAGACTCGCCGGGGAGCGTGGCGATGAAATCGCCGCCATTCTGATGAACCCGATTGACTACAACAACGGCTGCGTCACGACCACGACCGAGTACCTGCAAGCAGTACGCGACATTTGCGACCGGCATGGTATCGTCCTGATCTTTGATGAGATACTCTCCGGTTTCCGCACGGGCTTGTCCTGTGCGCAGGGGTACTACGGCGTCACGCCGGACGTGTGCCTGCTCGGCAAAGCCTTGTCGAACGGCGTCCCGATCGCCGCCATCGCGGGCAAGGAACGGATCATGCGGAAGGTGATGGACCCCGAGGACCCCGTCGTGGCCGGCGGGACTTTCTCGGGCAACCTGATGGGCTGTGCGGCGGGACTGGCCGCGTTCTCGATCATGGAAGCGCCGGACTTCTTCCCGGTGTGGCTGCGCCGGGCGGGCAAGTTTCTGGACAGCCTGCAAAGTGCGCTGGATGAGGAAGGTTTTCCCGCGCGCGTGCAGTACCTCGGCTGCAATTTCTTCATCTACGTGGGCACACGCGAGCCGATCCGCGAATACCGGGATCTGGCGCGGCTTAATGCGGCGCTGGCCCGCACTTTTTTCCAGGAATGCATCGAGAGAGGCGTATACTTCCACACCGACTTCACGGTCTCGGCCATGCACGACGACGCCGTGCTCGCGGAGGCGCTCAATCAGATCCGGAGCGCCGCCCGCGAAGCCCTGTGCAGCTAGTTTCTGTTGCGGAAAGGCGCTACGGGCGAGCGTACCCGCGCGCTGGTTGGAAGGCTTTCCCGCGGCACACCCCAAGAGTTTTGAGGAGACCCGGCCATGCCGGAAAAGATGTTGACCGTGCACCAATGCAGCGATCTGCTGCAGGCAGAGTTCCTGAAAGATTTCTTGATGAACAACGGCCTGCATCCGCGGCTCAGTAATGATCGTCCCGGCTGGACGGGGCGCTATGCGACCATCGCGCGCGGCGTCCGGATCGCCGTGCCACTGCACGAGTCAAAGCAGGCCAAGGCCCTCATCGCCGAGGCCGAGTCGGGTAAATTCGCCCTGAGCGATAAGGAGTTGGCCGATTTCGCCGAGGAACAGGGGGCTGCGCCCGACACCCCGTATGTCCCAAAGGCCTGCCCGAGTTGTGGGTCGCCGAAGGTGGTCAGGGCATCTAGCGGCGGTGTCCTCTTCGTCCTGCTGAATCTGCTCTTTCTGGGCATCCCCTGGTTGCTGCGATCCACCCAATGGTGTTGTGCGGACTGCGGTTACGAATGGACCCGAGAGGACATTGACCAACAGGACGGCGCGTGAACAGCAATCCGAGGAAGGCAAGGCAATGCGCGGGCCGGTTTCTTCTCCATCGAGTTCATGAAATCCATTGCGTCCATTTGTGTCCACCTCCTCCGTCGCCTACCCGCAGTGTGCGGGGCGCGTTTTACGGCTTTCGCAGAATCATCATATTGAAACTGGGAATCCCACGGGATGCCTTGACTTACTCTATCGTGCTGGTGTAGAAGTAGATAGAAAAAATGCGCGGGTCAGGCTTGCCGCCTGGGCCTGCACCGGTTGTGTAAAACGTTTTCTTCCTCCACACCACGATTGCAGAATCGCCAGGAAGAGGGGAGTATAGTCCTTTTGTAAGACGCTTTGGGAGTGCGCGCGGGCTGGAGGTGTGGTCCGTGTCCAGGCTGACAAAGGAGAGTGCAATGCGCTGGCACGTGGTAACGGTACTGACGGCAGCAGGCCTGTTGTGGGGCGGCATGGCGCTGGGCCAGCCGCTCGCGGTGGATCCTGAGGCCATCGAGAAGGTACTGCAAGCGTATGTGGGCCCGGCCGCCCTCGAGACGCCGCTGCTGGTGGAAGCCGACGGGGGGTTCCTGAAGTTTGTGGGGGCGCCACCCGAAGGCTATTTCCAGGGGGACCCGCAACAAAAAAGCACGGGGCCGGCTGCCGTGGCGCAGAAATTTCTCTCGGACCATGCCGCCGCCTTTGGCATTTTGTCGGAGCATGTGGAGTTTTCGCTGGTCTCGGTGACCGGACAAACCGGCGCCCAGTACGTGCGCCTGCAACAGCAATATGACGGCATCGAAGTGTTCGGCGCGCAAGTGGTGGTGCAGATGACGGGCGAGGCGCAGATTGGGTGTGTCTTGAGCGACATCCTGCGCGACGCCCTCAGCCTGGATTCCGGGGACGTCTCCACCACGCCCGGTGTCTCGCCGGTCATCGCTGAGAACGCCGCCAAGGCGGCCGTGGCGGCACTGTTCAGCGGGGTCAATCCCTCCGATTTGCACGCGGAATCCGGCACCCGGCTCGTGGTTTTCAGGCCGGATGTCTTGGGCCTTGAGGGGCCCACGCGCCTGGTATACGTCGTGCGCGTGGCGAATGCACTTGGCGACATCCGGCAAGAGGCCCTCGTCGATGCGGCCTCCGGCGAAGTGGTGTTGCGGTACTCGCTGAACGAGGAGGCCAAAGAGCGGCACATCTTCGATGCGGAAAACCGCTTCAATATTCCGAACGAATCCACACGCGATGAAGGCGAAGAGCCCACCGGCATCGCCGACGTGGACAATACCTACGATTACCTTGGCGACACGTATGACTTCTATTTTGTCCACCATGAGCGCGACAGCTTTGACGACGAAGGGGAGCCCATCCTCGCCGTCGTGCGCCTGCCATTCCAAAACGCCTTTTACAGTGCTGGCGCGTTCTATATGGGCACCGGCTTCGCGGCGGACGACGTTATCGCGCATGAATACACGCACGGCGTGACCGATTTTACCTCCCAACTGATCTATTTCGGGTTCTCGGGCGCCATCAATGAATCCTTTAGCGACATCTGGGGCGAGTATGTGGATTTGACCAACGGCAAGGGCGACGACTCGGCGGCCGTCCGATGGTTCATGGGAGAAGATGTCGACCTGACGGGACCGTTTGGTGAAAAGGGGCCCGTGCGGCCCAAGCAGGACGATGTCCCGCCGAACGCCATCCGCTACATGAAGGACCCGACGCTTTACGGGGATCCGGACCGGCTGGGTAGTCCGTTGCTCTATGATGTGGAATCATCGTTCGACAATGGCGGTGTCCATGGCAATAGCGGTATCGGCAACAAGCTGTGTTACCTGCTCACCGATGGCGATGATTTCAATGGGCAAAGCGTGTTTGGCTTCGGGATTGACCGCGTCGCGCAATTGTTCTACGAGACGCAGTTCATTCTGACCCCCGCTTCCGACTACGAAGACCTCTACCTGGCGCTCGGCGCCGCCTCGGCGGAACTGGACTTCACGTTTGAAGAACGCGTGAACGTTGCCGCGGCCGGCCGCGCGGTGGAAATCGCACCGAACCAGGCCATTTCGCAGGGTCTGCGCAACTTGCGCGCCATTCCCACCCTCGACCTCGGCGGCAACCCGGTCATCGCGCTCACCTGGACCAACCCCCCGACCGGCCTGTTCAGTGAAGTGGTCCTGATCCGGAGCGTGCAAGGCTTTGTCGACAATCCGGCGCAGGGCCAGGTGCTGCTGCGCGGCCGCACCAGCGGCTTCCTTGACACCGAGGTCCAGGAGGGCGTGCAGTACTTCTACACGCTCATTGCCGACCGCGTGGACGGTTTCCCGGAGACAGAATATGCGCGCGCCATTGCCGGCGGCGTGGCGGCCAGTTTCACCACCGAGGCCTTCAGTGGCGGTTCCGTGATCAATCCCACGATCGATCTGGCCGGAGCTCAACTCCTCTTCTCGCCCGTGGGGCCGCCCGCGGCCCCGATCGGCAACAGCAGCAGCATCGGCACCTATGCGGACTATGAAGTCACGTTCACGCGCAATGTTTTCGAATTGCCGGTCCCGCGGGAAGATGCGCGCGGCGGGGCGTTCTTGATTCCGCTGACCGACGACGGCGGCGTGACGTATCTCTTCGGCGACCGCGCGTTCCCCTTCTTCGGGCAATTGTACTCCCAGGTCTATCTCGCCTCGAACGGCTACATCGGCTTTTTCCCCGTGGCGTTCAATTCGGAACTCAATTTCCCGACACTCGGCGCGCATTTCACGATCCCCCGCATCTCGTACCTCTTCTCCGACCTCGGCCCGAACGTCGGCGGGACGATGTGGGCGCGCGGCCTCGAAGACCGCCTCGTCGTGACCTACGAAAACATTCCGGAAATCCGGCTGTTTGAATTCGGCGCCCCCACGACGAACACGGTCCAGGTAGAGTTGTTCTATAGCGGGCACATCCGCATTACCTACCAGCAACTGAGCACGGTCAACGCCATCGTGGGCCTTTCCGATGGCAATGGCCCACCGGTCGATCCCGCTACAATCTTCGCCGATGTGTTGTCCGTCGAGACGCTCACCGATTTGAGCGCGATGCCTTCCACGCCGGCGCAGTTGACCTTCACACCGGCCGGCGCCCAAGTGGCCGAAGCCGGCGAGCGCATCACCTTCACCGTTGCCACCGTCGCACCGGCGGGTTCTGAAGGAGTGCCTGTATTGACCGCGAGTTGGGACGGTGTCGGGATCGTGCCTTTCGCCGACAATGGAGACGGCACCGGAACGTTTAATTGGCAAACCGAACTGACGGATGACGGCCTCTATACCTTGCGGGTGCTTGCCACACTGGCCGGAGAGCAGGCCTATCAAGACACGCGCCTGCTCGTGGGCGAGACTTTCCCCTTGCCGGAAGCGCGCGACCTGCGGCTGAGCACTTCAACGCCTGGCGAAGATCCTACCCAGGATCGCGTGGTGCCCGCGGACACCGCATTGGCCGCCGAATATGACTATTTTCACCCGCTGGCCACGGACGATCCGGAATTGTTCGCGGAAGGGCCCACCGTGCTGTACTGGTTCCGCAATGGGCTGGTCGTGCAGGGGCTGGTAAATTCATCCACCGTCCCGGCCAGTCTGACCCGCGGCGGGGACCGCTGGCAGTTCCGTGTGCTGCCGATTACCGAGAGCTTCATCGTGGGCGAAGAGGCGGTCTCGCCGACCGTCAGCGTGGTGGAACTCCCGCTGATTTCTTCGATTGTCCCCGGTTTCGGCCCGACGGAAGGTGGAACGGAAGTGATCATTCGGGGTGCGCGCCTGGGCGCGCCACTTTCGGTCAAGTTCGGCGGTGTCGAAGTGCGCAGTGTCCGGACAATCAGCAGCCAGGAACTGGAGGTGGTCACGCCGATCCACAGCGCGGGCACCGTCTCGGTCTCGGTCACGACCTCCCAGGGCACTGGCACCTTGCGCAATGCCTTCATCTACACTGGCGATACGGCTGACATCGTGAAGGCGGATCTCAACGGTGACGGCAAGGTGGACTCGACGGACATCCAAATCGTCATCAACGCCATATTGGGGACTTCTTCCAAGGCGGCCGTGGACGCGGACGCGAACCGGGATGGCGACGTGAACTCGTCCGACGTGCAGGTGGTCGTGAACCGGGCGCTCCGGCGTTAGCGGAGATGTCTGCCTGGTTTACCCCATGGGTCTTGGCGGCGCTGGCGGCTGCGCCGGAGGGCCAGATTGCCTACGTCTCCGGAACGGAGCAGCAGGACCAGCGCGTGTGCGTGCTGGATCTGGCCACCGGGGAGGGCCGCCCCGTCGGCGTGGGCGCCAGCGATGGCGCGCCGGCCTGGTCGCCCGATGGGGCGCGCATCGCCTATCACAGCAAGGCAGACCCCGGTCTCGTCATCCGGGTGGTGAATGCCGACGGCAGCGGTGACATGGCGCTCCCGCACCAATATGGCTGGAACCACCATCCGCAGTGGTCCACGGACGGCTGTGGCCGGGCCGTCTGCAAAAACAAGATTTGCGGGCGCTACCTCCTGTACACTGCCGAGGAAGGCTCCGGACTCGACAGCCGCATCATGGTGTACGACACCCAATCCCAAACGGAAAGCCCCTGGGCTGGCGGACGCGAGGGGATGATGCGGCCCGTCTGGCTGCCGACGCTCGATCTCACCCGTGCCAAGCACCTCGAAGAAATCACGTGGGAAGGCGTGGACACCCCGGCGCTCATGCAGGAACTCGAAAGCGTCGGCGGCGTGCTGGCCGTGGGCGTCGCGCAGGCGGAGACGCTTCTCTCTACGGAGGTCCTCCTCGCCACCGCGTCGCAAGCGGTTCCACTCTTGCGCCTGCTCACCGAGGAAAGCGAGCGCTATGTCGAATGGGCCATCACCCCGGACCGGGACGCGCACCGCATTGCTTTCGAATCCAACGACGGCGGCAACCGCGAGATCTTTGTGTTGCACAAGAAGGGACTGACCAACGTCACCAACCACCGCGCCGCGGATTGGAATCCCGTCTGGGGACCCAGCGGCGAGTGGCTGGCGTTTGAATCGTTCCGCGAAGGGCGGCAGGGCGTTTACCGCGTCTTTCCGGATACGGCGCTAGTACTGAAGGTGGATGCCTCGCCAGACTACAGCGCGTGGCATCCCGTCTGGTCGCCGGACTCTCAGTGGATTCTCTATGTCAGCACCGGCAGCGGGGACCCGGAATTGTATGTGACGGAGGTCCAAACGGGTGATCGCCGGCGCTTGACCAATCACGTGGGAATTGACGATGCACCCGCGTGGCGGCCAGAGGTGCGGCAGTGAAGGACGAGGGATGAAGGATGAAGGCGGCAAGAAGGGCCTGACCTCCTGGCCCAAGTCGATGCTTCTGCTCTGGCTCGGACTGGCCGCTGTGGCCGCGGCGCGCGAAGACGATGGCCGACTCGGCCTGCTTCGGACGCCGAACAATGGCATGCCCGCCATCGTGCAACCGGGCTCAACATTTGTCGTCGAGACGCTCGAAAAAGCCGAGTTGTCGCTCCTTCGAGACTCGGCGCGCGTGCCGCTGGGGGTGACCTGGAAAGAGGCGCCCGGATCACGGTTCCGGGGCGAGGTGAGCGTCCCCACCCACGCGAGCGCGGGCGCCTATGCGCTTGAAGCCAAAACGAACGGCAGCACGGACACGACCGCGCGCGCCGTGTTTATCGTAGACGCCTTCCCCGATTATTACGTGCTGGCCCACCTGAGCGACACGCACATTGGGTCGGACCGGCACGCGCAGGCTTCCGAGGTGATTGTCGGCCAGGTGATCAGCGCCGTGAACGCATCCGAGGCGTCCCTGGCGCTGGTCACGGGCGATCTCGCCGATCAGGGGACGCCGGAACAGTTTCAGAAATTTCTCGAGGTGCTCGACACCTGCCGCGTGCCCACGTTTGTCTGCCCGGGCAACCATGATCGCGAGGGCCAGAATTACGAGAACTATTTTGGGCCGGTGACTTACAGTTTTCTTTATGGACGCGACGGCTATCTCGCCTTCGACACCAAGGATTTTGTGATCGCCGATGAAGTGGGGACCCAGGATGGCGAACTCCAGGTGATGCGCCGCGCCATCAAACCGCAACGGTGGAGCATGGGCTTCACCCATCGCTATGATGCCAGCATGGGCATGCGCGCGCAGTTGACCCTGTTTGTGGACGACCCCCTCGACTATTTATTCTTCGGCCATTGGCACCGCGAGAATACGGCGGAGGAAGCCATCGTGCCGTGGGGGACCACCAAAGTGTCCGTGGTGCCGGCGGCGATCGATGGCGCCTACCGCCTGATCGACGTGACGGAGTCGCGCGTGTTGTTTCGGCCCGTGCAGCGGTAGCGCAGCGCTCGCCGAGCGCGGCACTTCCTATTTGTCCTATACTCCACAAAAAGGGAATCTCGGAGGGAGACCATGAATCTGGCCATAATCGGCTGCAGCGGCATGGGCCGCATCCACGCGGCCATGGCGCATCTCTGCGGCGTCAAGATTGTCGCCTGCGCGGACAAGGTGCGCGCCAATGCGGTACAACTGGCACAAGCTTACGGCGCCACAGCGATGACCGATGGCGTGAAAGCCATTCAACGAAAAGACGTGCAAATCGTATTGATCGCGACACCGACGCCAGCGCACCGCCCACTGATCGAGGCCGCCGCCCAGGCGGGTAAGGCCATTTTCTCCGAGAAGCCGTTATGCCGTACGGTGGCGGATTGCAAGGCTGTGCTCGCGGCGGTGAAGAAACACAAAGCGCGCCTGTTTGTGGGGCATGTGGTGCGTTATTTCCAGGAATTCGAAGCGATGCGCGCGCAGATAGACGCGGGGAGAATCGGCACGCCGGGCTTCGCCAAGATTTACCGTGGCGGCATTTTTCCAGGCGGCGGCAAGGGCTGGTTTGCGGACTACACGCAGAGCGGTGGCGTCACGCTGGACTGCATGATCCATGATCTCGACTGGCTGCGCTATGCCTTCGGCGAACCGGACCACCTCTATTGTCAGGCGCTGCTGCGTTCGAAGCCGGCGCCGCTGGATTACTCGCAGGTCACGATGCGAATGAAGAGCGGGCTGATCGCGACGGTCATCGGCACGTGGGCGCATCCGAGCGGGTTCCAGGTGAAGGCGGAGATCGTCGGTGACAAGGGGTTGATTGCGTTTGACAGCAACGATGCCCCGTTGCATGCGCAGAAACGCACCGTTGCCGCCGGG
>JACPGD010000077.1 GCA_016182645.1 Candidatus Hydrogenedentota bacterium
GAAGCCAACGCGCGCGCAAAACGCGACGAAGTGGCCGCCCGCCTGTCCCGCCCGGCGATCGTGATCGCCGCCGACACACTCGTCTTCCTGGACGAGCACGTACTGTCGAAGCCGCGCGACCACGACGAGGCCTGCGCTATGCTGCGGCGTTTGTCCGACAACACGCACCAGGTGGTCACGGGTCTGGCGCTGATTGATACGGAGACGGGCGCGGCCATCGAGGGATCGGAAAGCACCGACGTGACCTTCCGCCGGTTGACGGACCGGGAAATCGCACGTTTTGTGGAGGTGGTGAAGCCGCTCGACCGCGCCGGCGCCTACACCGTTGATGGGCCGGGCAGCCTGCTGGTCGCGCGATACGATGGCTGTTACCAGAACGTACTAGGGCTGCCGATCGTGAAACTCGACAAACTCCTCCGCGAACTTGGTGTCTCGCTTTTCGAGCAGGTGGACCCGGCGCGCGCGAAATTCCTGTAATGGGAAGAATAGGAAGTATGAGAAGAATGCTCGTCACTCGGGGTGGGTGGCGCCCTCAAGCAATCACGCTTGAGGGTGGAAGAGCCTCTCACCGCTAATCGGACCGACCAGTCCGATCAGTCCGATCCGACTGATCCGCCCGATGACGAAAAGGAAATCCGCACTGCCAGCGCCCCCCGGCCCCGACGTGAGCATTCATTGAAGTTGTATCCTTGCGGTGCGTATAACCATGGCCAACACGAAAACTGCGAGGAGGAGTCATGGGGATCGTCTTGGGGCTTGATGTCGGGACCAGCGGCACGAAGGCCATTGCCATCAATGAGCACGGAGACCTGCTCGCCTCGGCCTTGGTCGAGTATCCACTGCACAGTCCGAGGCCCAACTGGGCGGAACAGGACCCTGCGGATTGGGTACGCGCGTCCTATGAGGCGCTGGCGGCATTGGCCTCGAAGATAGACACGTCCGCGGTGAAGGGTCTGGGACTCACCGGCCAAATGCACGGGTCCGTCTTTCTCGACGCGCGGAACCGCGTGCTGCGCCCTGCTTTGCTCTGGTGCGATCAGCGCACGGCGGCGCAGTGCGAGGCCATCACGCAGAAGGTGGGGGAGAAGCGGCTGATCGAGATGGTGTCGAACCCGGCGCTGGCCGGTTTCACGGCGCCGAAGATCCTCTGGCTGCGCGATGAAGAACCGCAGCACTTCGAACAGGTGAAGAAGGTGCTGCTGCCGAAGGACTACATTCGCTTCATGCTCACCGACGAATATGCCACGGACGTGGCGGATGCCTCGGGCACGCTCCTCTTTGATGTCAAGAACCGCACGTGGCACCGGGAATTGATGTCGATGCTTGGTATTGATGCGGACTGGATGCCGCGGGCTTTCGAGGGGCCGGAGGTGACTGGGACGCTGAGTAAAGACGCGGCCGCGCGGACCGGACTCCCCGCGGGTATCCCCGTGATTGCCGGCGGCGGCGACCAGGCGGCCAACGGCGTGGGTTGCGGCATTGTGCGGCCCGGCGTCATCAGCGCATCGCTTGGCACCAGTGGCGTCGTCTTTGCCTTCGCCGATCAGGTGCGCACCGATCCCGAGGGGCGCGTGCACACATTTTGTCACTCGGTCCCCGGCAAATGGCACGTCATGGGCGTCATGCTGAGTGCGGGCGGCTCGCTCCGCTGGTTCCGCGACGCGGTGTGCCAGCCAGAACGCGCGGTCGCCCAGGAGACGGGCCGCGACCCCTATGAGTACATCACCGAAGAAGCCGGGCGCATTCCGGCGGGCGCGGAAGGACTGTTGTTTCTGCCCTACCTCACGGGCGAACGCACACCCCACAAAGACCCCTATGCGAAGGGCGCGTTTATCGGCCTCTCCCTGCGCCATACCAAGGCGCATCTGGCCCGCGCCGTGCTCGAAGGCGTTTCCTACGGGATGCGCGACAGCCTGGAGATCATCCGTGCCATGAAGGTGGCTGTGGGTGAAGTGCGCGTCTCAGGCGGGGGCGCGCGCAGCCGCATCTGGCGCCAGATGCTCGCGGACACCGGCAATGCGCCCATGGTCCGCATCAATGTCGAGGAAGGCCCCGCCTACGGCGCCGCCATCCTCGCCAGTGTCGCGGCAGGCTTGCACGCAAACGTGGAGCAAGCCTGTGACGCCATGATCCACGAAGTGGATCGCACCGCACCGGACGAAGACGCCATGGGCCTGTACAACCGCTGGTTTTACGAATACCAGGCGGCCTACACCGCGCTTGCCCCCGGCTTCAAACGCCAGGCCGCACTACTATGAGCATTCGCGATTGCGTAGCCGGGGCTGCCAGCCCCGCTCCGGATTCCCGCGCGTGCCATGGATTCGTCAGGGCATTCTACGAATGGAATTCGATCCCCGAAAGTCGTTGATGGAACTTTGGGCGGCCAGCGAGCAAGCGCTCGAACTGCCGGACGATGTCCCGGAGCATCTCGTCACGAAGCCCGTCCGCCGCCTGACGCCCGCGGAGCTGTGGTACCTTATCGGCCATGATCTTGGTCTTGAACACTTGGTACCGCTTGCCCTGGAAAAGCTGGAAGACGACCCGCTCATGCAGGCGCACACTTATCCAGGCGATTTGCTCGTGGTGTTGATGGAAGCCCGGCCCGCGTTCTGGCGCGAACAACACGCGCTCTGGCTCGAAGTCATTGGCCTGCTCGAAGCGGCCATTCAGACCATTCAGGCCCGCGCGGAAGCCCAGGAACTTGGAGAATATATGCCTTTTTATCTCGGCGATGATTTTATGGGCGCGCTCGTGCACTTTCGGGGGATTCATGCCGAATAGTGCGGGCTTATTGAGCGGGATCCATGACCACGCTTGAGAACTGATATAATCAGCGGAGATGACACGATGGAGTTCGATAAAATGACAATCGCACAGCACGAAGCAGGGAACGAGTTGTCGGGTTTGCTTGAGAGCCTGCAAGCTCAGTGGGAAATCACAATCATGCATGAAGGTGTCCCAGTTGCCAGGCTCGTTTCGCTAGAACCCTCCAGGCCTGAGCGGATCAAACGCGTTTTTGATTCAATTCGCCAGTTTCGCAAAGAAAACGCGGGGCAAGGTCTCTCCATTGACGAGATCTTAGAATTCCGAAACGAAGGGCGGCGCTAGTGGCCGACTTTGTGCTGGACTGTTCCGCTGCAATGGCTTGCTGGCTTCATGACGGCAGTCCAGAGGCGGTGGAGGCAGTGGAGGCAGCTTTGAGCAGTGGACTTGCGGTCGTCCCGGCCTTGTGGCCATTCGAGGTGGCGAGTGTGCTTCGGAGCGCAGAACGGCGCCGGAATCTGCGCCCGGAAAAGTCTCAACGAATACTGCTTGAGATCTCTGCCTGCGATGTTCACGTCGAGCCGGCGCCATCCGTTTTGGATCTCCAGTCGCAACTAATGTTTGCACGCAGGCTTCACATCACCACTTACGATGCAGCCTATCTGGAAATTGCGCTTCGGAAGTCCATTCCCTTGGCAACTCTTGATAGAAGGCTCGCCGAGGCTGCGCGATATGAGGGAGTGCAACTGCTGATTGAGGGACTGTAGCCATATCAA
>JACPGD010000555.1 GCA_016182645.1 Candidatus Hydrogenedentota bacterium
GCAGGCCGCGCGGCACGGGCCGCCGTGCAGGCCGGTCATGTGGGGAAAGTGACCCAGGTGACTGGCTGGGGCCAGCGGAACCCTGAGGGCGGGGACTTGTCCCGGAATGGGCCGCCGCCAGCGGAGTTGGATTGGGACGCCTGGCTGGGGCCAGCGCGTTGGGTGGCCTACAATCCCGATCGCGTCCACGGGAATTTTCGTTGGTTGCTTGATTTCGGCGGCGGTCAGATCTGTCACCAGGCGGACCACTGTTTTGCCATGGCGCTGGCGGCGAGCATGAAAGTACTTGACCCCGGCAAGGGAACAGGGCTGGAAGCCCCGGCCACGGTGCATGTTGAGGCGCAGGGCACCGTGCCCACGGCGGGTTTATGGGATTGTCCGGTGGATTTGCGTGTGGAGTACCGGCTGGAGCCGGGTGGGCCGAGCATGTCATGGCGCCAGGGGCCGCCTCGGCGGGATGCGGCCTTTGGCGTCGAGATGTCGGGGCCGGGGGGCAATGTGGTTGTTTCCACCTGCGACGAACGGGCCTCGACGGAAGAGAAAGTGCTGCTGGCGGCGGGAGCAGCCGCCTCGGAGATGCAGGAGGACGTGCTGGAAAACTGGCTGCGCTGTATTGCCACGCGTGAAACGCCAGAGATAGATCTCGAACGCGGCACCTTCGCCGCCACGCTGTGCATTCTTGGCAATCTGGCGTACCGACTGGGGCGTCCGCTCGACTGGGACCCGCGGGCGCAGCGATTCGTGAACGATTCTTTGGCGGACCGCCTTATCGTCCGTCCGCCCCGTGGGCAGTATCATCTGTAGGCAAGACGAGCGTGGCTCTAGAACTCACAGAGAACCGGAGGACGGACCCGCGAAGCAGGCGGGTGTTGCTCCAGGTGTGTCTGTCAGTTGTGCTCACTGCCGGGATCGCGTTGTCCGAGGACAGGCCACTGGAGGCGGGGGAGGTCCAAGGGGCGGGGGCGCCTCTGCTTTCCGTGACCGCGTGGATGGAAAGAGCGTTGGCCGCGGACGCTGCGACGAGGGCTGCCGCCTGGCAGGAAATGGCAGGTTTCGGCGCAACGGCGATCCCGGAGCTTGCGGAACACCTCAGCAGCGCGGATCCCGCCAAGGCGCACGCGGCGCAAACGGCTTTAGAGCATGTCGTCATGCGCCAGGCGCCTGCGCTTCGCGCGGAGCTGACGGATCATGCGCCAGGCGCCTGCGCTTCGCGCGGAGCTGACGGATGCTTTGTTCGCGGCCTTGGAACGATCGGGCCGCGGAGATTCCGTGGAGACTGCACCCGCCGAGACCGACTTGCCTGAATCCGATGATGTGGAGGAGGAGGGGGGTGACAACGCGCTTGAAACGCCCGACAGCGACGCGTCCGAACCGCAATCCCCGGAGGGTTTGTTCGGTGTGTTATCCGAGTTGCGGACATTAACGGCTGCGCGGCGCGCGGTCCTGGGAGGGGAAGCGCAGACAGCGGGGCTGCGCGGCGCGCGAAGCGAATTGTTGCATCTTCTGGGTCTTGTGGCCGCCCCTGAGGATGCCCCGCGGTTTGGACCTTATCTGGGGTGTGAGGCGGACGCGGAAGCGACGCTGGCGGCGCTGTCTCGGGTTCCAGGCGCGGAAGCCACGCTGCTATTGATGGGGTTGCTGGTTTCCACAAGCCAAGCACGGCAGGAACGAGTGGCCCAGTTTCTAGGCGAAAGAGGCGACCCTTCCGCAATCGATGGGCTGAAAGAGAGTGCGCGAGGGGCGTCGGCGCCTCTGAACTGGGGCTGTTTGACGGCCTTGGCGCGCTTGGGGGTGCCTCCGGCGGAAGTGTTGCCGCCGGCCTCCGTGATCGACTTCCAGGAAAGCGTCCGCTACGCGGGGCTTACGTTGCGTGCGGCGCAAGTGATGGCGGACGGGGGGCAAAAGCAGGCGGCGGAGAAGGCCCTCCGGTCATTCTTTCAGTTCCAGACGCTGCGCTATCAGGTGCGCGCGGGTCTGGCGGCACTGGAACAACTGGGATCGCCAGAAAGCGTGAAGTATGCCCTGGGATATCTCAACGCTCCCGGCGTGCGGGAGACGGGGATTCGAGTGCTGGCCGCGGCGAAAGCCCCGGGCGTGGAGGAATCGCTGGTGAGGGCGTACCAGCATGCGGACCCGTTGATGCGGGCGGCCATCCTGGAAGTGCTGGTGCGCCGCAACGCGGCGGCGGCGCCCACCCTGCTCCAACAGGCATTGAAGGCAGACGCACCCGCGTTGCGTTTCACCGCGGCCAGTCTTGCCGGAGTGCCGCCGTCAGAGGAAGACTTGGGATATCTCGCACTTCAAGGCGACCCCGCGATGCGACAGCGCGCGCTACGCGCCTTTCTTGATCTCGCGCACTCGAGGGCCATCACGGGGCAATCGGAGGCGGCCGCGGGTCAATTCCGCGCGGTGGTGGATGGGCCATTTCCGCTCAGCGCGCGCCGGGAGGCGCTCGAGGGCCTGGGGCAGTTGGGCTTTCAGGAGGATCGTGCGCTGGTCGGGGACTACGTGTCAGATCCCCGGCTCAGCCAGGCGGCTTACGTCGCGCTGTCGCGGATCAGTGCGGCCCAAGCGGATCCCGAGCTTGCGCGGGAGGAACTGAGCGAACTTGCGCGCACCGCGCCTTCGGAAGAAGCCCAGGCAGTTGCCGTCGAAGCGCTGACCGAACTGGGAGATGACACGGCGGATTTCGGATCGCGCCACGGGTTCCTGACGGAGTGGCGGGTGCTGGGGCCGTTCCCCAACGTGCATGGCGACGCCTTGGGGAAGGCCTTCTTCGACGAACGCCGTGGCGATGCGCTGGAACTGGTTGATTTTAATGGGGTTACATTTTCCTGGGGGACCGCGCAGGCGGTGGGACTGCCCGCGCTCGTGGATTTGCAGGCCGCTTTCGGACCTTACGAAGACGTGGCGGCCTACGCGGTCACGCGCGTCAACGTACCCAAATGGACGGCGGCGGAGTTGTGTATTGGCACGGACGAAGGGTATGAACTATGGGTGAATGGGAAGCGAGAATCCATGAACGGCGCGGAACGGCCCTTCAAGGCTGACGCCGATTGTGTGCCGGTGGGGCTGAAACCGGGTGTCAATCGGCTTATGATAAAGGTGTTGCAGGGACGAGGCGATTGGAAGTTTTGCGTGCGCGTCAGCGAGCGGGCAGGAACGCCCTTGGATCTGTCCCAACAGAGGTTGCCCGAAGATGGTACAACGGGTGTGGGCGTGGGGGTGGGCGCCGCACGCTCGACGGCGGAAGCATCGTTGCCGTGAGAAAGCGGAATGCGAAATGAACAATAGTAACAGGGTCTTTGGGACGGTGTGCTTCTTATGGGTGGCGGTTGTTGTCCACGGGGTGCCGGCGGGGCCCGTACCGCTGGAGCGGGCACATGCCCATAATGACTACAGGCATGCGCGGCCGTTGCTGGACGCCTTGGAATTGGGGTTTTGCAGCGTGGAGGCCGACATTCACCTCGTGCAGGGGAAACTGCTCGTGGCGCATGACGCCCGGGAGGTGGACGAGACAAGGACGCTTGAGAGGCTGTATCTCGAGCCTCTGCGTGAGCGCGCCGCCAGCAACAACGGCCGCATTTTTGAGCAAGGACCGGCGGTGACACTTCTCATCGACATTAAGACGGAAGCGGAACCAACCTACGCCGTGCTTCGGGAAACTTTGGTGGACTACGAAGATATTTTGACGCACTTTACCGACCAGGCGACGGAGGAGCGGGCCGTGACGGTGCTCATATCTGGCGACTGTCCGCGCGAGGCCATTCTGGGGGATTCGCCGCGTCTCTCGGCTATCGATGGCCGCCTGCGCGACCTGGGCGGCGCCTTGAATGGCCACCAAGTGCCACTCATCAGCGGTAACTGGCGAGACACTTTCGCGTGGCTGGGAAAAGACGTCATGCCTGAAGAGGAAGTGAAAAAGCTCCGGGACATCGTCGAGAAAGCGCACGCGGCCGGGCAACGGGTGCGGTTCTGGGGGCTGCCGGCCCGTCCGGCGGTTTGGCCAGTGCTGTATGAGGCGGGCGTCGACCTGATTAATGCGGACGACTTGCAGGGCCTGCACGATTTTCTTGTTGGGCAGCCGTCATCAGCGACCGTTAAGGCCGGGGGGTGAGACTATGGAACGTGTTGGTGTCGGATTTGTGGGCTGCGGCGGTGTCTGCCGGCTGCGGCATTTGCCGGGTCTGCAGAAGATCCCCGGTGTCGAGTTTGCTGCCGTCGCGAACCGCTCGCGCGAGTCCTCTGAGGAAGTGGCGCAGGAAGCCGGCATCGCGCACGCGGCCGACTCGTGGGAGGAGGTGGTTCAGCATCCCGGCGTGGACGCCGTCGTCATCGGCACGTGGCCGTACCGGCATCACGAGGTGAGTGTGGCCGCGTTGCGCGCGGACAAACACGTGTTTTGTCAGGCGCGCATGGCCATGGATGCGGAGGAAGCGCGCGAAATGCGCGACGCCGCACGGAGCAGTGGCCGCGTGGCGGCGCTCTGCCCAGTGCCATTTGGTCTCAGTGTTAATGCCACAGTGCTTCGGCTGCTTCGTGAGGGTCAATTGGGTACTGTCCATCTTGTTCTGGTTCGCAGCTTCTCTGATGTGAACCTGGATTCCAAGGCCATGATGAGCTGGCGGAAAGATCATCGGCTCTCAGGGTTGAATGTGCTCACGCTGGGGATGTACGTCGAAGTGATCCACCGCTGGTTTGGGACAACGCGCGAGGTCATGACGGCAGCGCAGATCTTCACCCAACAACGGCATGATGCGCTGGGAGAGACGGTGGAGGTCAGAATCCCCGACCAGGTGCTGTTGAACACCGTTACGCAGAAGCATGTGGCCGTGCAATACGCCATCAGCGGGATGGTCCCCGTGGCCGGCGATTCGATCGAGATTTATGGCAGCAAGGCGTCCCTCTATTATGACGTGACGAACGACCTGCTCTACTGGCAGAAAGACCGCGAACGGCGGGAGCCGGTAGCGATTGCGCCAGAAGATCATTACGATGTCGTGGATTGGCATGTTGAGGAACAATTCATCAACGCCATCCGCACCGGCGCGCCTTATCATCCGGACTTCGAGGACGGTTATCGCTACATGCAGGTGGTCGAGGCCGCGGCCGAATCCAGCCGGACCGGAACACTCGTGCGCATCGCCGAATTGTAGTCGCGCATTCGCTGAACGCGCGTTGTGCCTGGATATCACCGCGTCCAGTGTTTGTTCCCGAAAGGCAATCATTTTGACGCAGACCGGCTGGGTCCGCGCCGCACACCGCAATGGAATGAGGTGGGATGAGTGGCCCTGTTGCCTCAAATGAAAATCTACTCGAAATGGTTTTCGTTGCCTCATTGGTAAATCTACTCCAAGCTTCGCACTGGGCGGGGGCGTTTGTTGGGGAGCAGGCTCCTGTGGGAAACCGATAAAATGCTGTTGAGCGGGGACTTAGACGTGCAGTATGCCAAACACCGCCTCATCAAGCTGGATGAACAGGTTTGCGAGGAAATGGCTGTGCGGGGCTGGCTGCTCGTTTCGTGTTGCGCCTGTAGTCGCGTGTTCGCCGAATGCGCGACTG
>JACPGD010000552.1 GCA_016182645.1 Candidatus Hydrogenedentota bacterium
AGTTGCACTGGGAGTCTCCCCTCTCTCGATCAGGTTGGTCCCCGGGTGACACCCTCAAGCTGAGGTTAGGGTCTAGCCCCAACCTGCCTGCGGGTATCTCTCTTCCGTAGCGTCCGATCCTATCACTCCGCGCCGTAATCGCTGACGGGCTCCACGGTGCGCCGTACGTTCATCACGCGTTCCGGCGACAGGACCATTGGCCGCTTCATCAGGATGGTCTTGAAGCTGGGAAACGTGTTGACGGCCTGGCGCGTTTGCGTGTAGAGGTCGATGAGGTGCAGCGTGAGCAAGAGCCGCGCGATGCGGTATTGGCGCGGGCTGTTGTAGTAGGCGCCGAAGCCGTGCTCGCAGGCGTAGGTGACCTTGTCGCTGCAAGCGTTGGGCCGGTGCTTGTCCTGTTCCGACCACGCGAAGAGATCGAAGTCTTCCTGCTGGGGTTGGCGCCGCGTGCGGTGCGCGAAGGCGGCTTCGAGCCGCTCGTAGAGGCCCGTGACCTTGTCAAACCAATGGAAGATGGCGCGGTACCCCTCTTCGATGAGGTCCAGTTCGATTCGGGCCGCATCAATGGATTCGATGGTCTGCCGCGAGAGATAGTGGTCGCGCTCCTCGTTCGAGTCCGGCACCATGCGCACGCGCATCTTTTCGGCCGGTTCCCCGTGGTTGAAGCTCTCGAGGATCGTCGCAATGCTGAACTTGCTCCTGCCCATCAGGGCAAATTCACGCAAGAGCGGCACCGCAATGGCATCGTCCACCATCGCGCGATCAAGTTCCGGCGTGCCCTCGAAGACGTCCATGTGCCAGTCAAACCACATGTCGTGGAAGAGATGGACCAACTCGCGCCCGGAGTGCTCGGGCATGTCGCTGGCCGCGTGCTGCAACACGAAGGTAAAACGCTGCTGCAGGCGCCACTTCGTGCGGCGGAGAATGTCGCGGTCAAAGAGATAGCGGATGACCAGGAGCCGATCAATTGCCAGACTCGCGGTGTCTTCACCGACCCGGCAGCGCAGCGCGATCTCCTTGATCCAATGTTCGGACCATTCGCGCAACTGGCGGGCGACCACGCTCCGCGGCTGGCGGCGCAATTCTTCGAGCGCGCCCCGCTCCACCTGCAACCGCTTCAGGACAGGCACGAATTCTTCCTGGAAGGTGCGGGGATCATTCGCGTGCAACAACAAGTCATCGGTCCGCGCGTCATACAGAAAAGAGCGATAGAAATCCGTGATGAGGACGAAGCTTAGTTTGGCCTGCGCCACGTCATCGACCAGCGCCCGCGTCGCCGGGCAAAAGTCGATGCCGCGATCCAGCAAGGTCGCGGGCGGATCGAGTGTCCCGGGCGACACAAAGAAGACGGTGACCGTCGTCTGGCCGCCGCCCCGCAGGAGAAACGGCAGCGCCCCGAGCGACGCCGCCCCCTCGCGCGGGCTGAAGGGGATCGGTTGTTCCCAGCCGAGCAGGCGCAAGAAGTTCTCCGCGTAACGCTGCTGCTCCGCGCGCGATGAATCGGCCAGCCTGCTCCACCAGGATTCGCACAGTCGGGTGATCTCAACTCCGGCTTCTTTCATGGGATACCTTCTCCTTTTGCAACGGCGAAGCCCGCCGCCTCAATCCGGCGCCACAGCGGATCGTCCCGTCGTCCCAACAGGTCGACGCCACTGGACAAGAATGCTTCAAGTACCTCGGCGCGCGCCGCCAGCGCGGCCGAGAATTCCTCGGGATTCATGAACTGCAGTGAGATGGTCCCTGCATACACGTCGGGGATCGGCGCCTTGTTCACCGCCAGCGCCCGTCTCTCGTCCTGTGCAAGAAAAAGCAGCCGCAGGCCCGGCGCCAGCGCGAGTTGACCATGCAGGCGATCTCGTTCCGTCCCCGCCTTCAGAAACATGGCGCGCAACTCCGGGAAGAGAGGGAACTCCTGGTCGGCGTTGAAATAGCTCCGGTTGCCTTCGGCACGACGGTACAGCAGCCCCACCGCCTGCAGACGCTCCAGTTCGCGCTGCACCGCCCGGATCGGCAGTCCCGTTGCCGCTTCGAGTTGGCGCTGGTAGTACGCGCGGGTGGGATCGAGCAGAAACGGACGCAACACGGCCACGCGGGCCTTGGCGCCGAGCAGCCGCTCCAGCGCGTGGGTGTGATGACCACTATCTGTCGTCGTTGCTGTCATCTAACTGTTCAGGAAGTGCCCTGGAATTCATCATTTCACTGCGTATTCAGCGTTGAATGTCGAACCAGCGCTGTCAATTGGCACCAATATCTATTGACATGATCATGCACTTAGCATCTTTAGTATACAAAACATAGTCAAAATGTCAATGAGAAATTTGTCAAGCCATTTTGTACCGTAGCCGGGGCTTCCAGCCCCGCTCCCCCACTGCCACGGACACTCTCTACCGGCTGGTCAGACCCAGGGCGGCGGGCAGGGGTTCGAGATCCGGTGTCTCGACCTCCGTGTAATAGCGGAGCATGTAGTAGGGCAGGAGAAAATCCACCCCGGCGTTGCGTTCCAGCGGGTTGGCCTCGCGGTCCATCGAGCCTGATCCATTGTAAGGACTGCGCTGCCAGAGGAAATCCTGCGATGTCCGCTCATCGGCGATGCGCAGCACGCGCGCGGCGCGCGGTTCGGGGTTGCTGCCTGGTTGCGTCCACTCGACGACGACCGCATCGTTGTTGAGGTAGGCCGCGGCCGGGACGGTCGTGCCGTTGACCGTGACGGCCACATCCACGACACTGGTGCCATTTAAGACCACAGACAACCCAAGATCGAGGACGCCGTCGACCGTGACGCGCCGCTCGATCACCTCGGCGCCCTCCCCGCCCGGTACCGCGTCGGCAAGTGCCAGCGCATACGTGAAGGTGACCTCATCGCGGCGCGCGCACTCGAGTTCGATGCCGCACCGGCAACTCATGCAGATGCCGTCGCCCCACCTTTCGTAATAGGGCAACCATTCTTCAAGGTGCTGCACCGCGAGATCGAGCCGGTGCGGCTCGCCGGTCAGCACATAGGTGACGGCCTCGAAGTAGGCATTGCCATCATCGTGCGTGGTGGCGTCCATGTTCGCGAAGGACTCGCGGAAATAGGTTCGCACGGCCGGATCGGGCACGATGCGATCAAAGCTGAAGTAGTGCCCGTGCGCCAGATTGAAGCGATAGTAGCTTTGGCTGGGGTTGAGGATGTCGTTGATGTCTTCGCCGTACACAAAGGGCCCTTGCTCGGCGAGGCTCTGCGTCCATAGCGCCTCCCATTCCGCTTGTTCGGCGAGATTCCCCATGACCTGCGCGGCGTGCCGGGCCGCGGCGCTCATGAAGACGCCCCAGCGAAAACCGTTGATCAGCGGCTGGTACGCGGGCGTCGCGTCGCGAATATTGGTCTCGGGCCGGACCACGCCCCAGCCGTGCCGGATGAGATAACCGGCGGACGCCATGAGATCCTGGCTGATAAGTTCACGCATCGCCGGGTCATCGCCCGCGACAAAATCCAGCGCCGTCAGCAGGCCCAGCATGCAGCCCGTATACTGGTCGCGCGTGAAAGTGCCCTGGCCGTACCAGTTCCGGCCAACGTCCCAGGCAATCGGGCCAAACGTGTATTCGTGGCGGCCGGGACCCTGGTTTTGTTGCCAGGCGGGGGCGCCTTCCGGGAACGAATTGCGAAAGAGAATGCCGGCCTCTGCGTCGAAAGCGGGCGTATAAAGGCCCTGGGCCTTCCAGTTCTTGGACAGATTGAGGTTGCGGTGCGCGCCCTGGACCAGCGCATCCACGCGCGATTTGGCCCGCGCCATTTCCTTTTCCCAGACTTTGGCTTGCCCGTGGTTCTTCGCCGTGTTGCGATGCGCGCGCGCCCAGGCATAGCGAAACGCCTCCGCCGTGAGGTAGTGGCCGCTCCAAATCGCGGAGTCACCGCCGCCGCCGAGCCATGCGACCTCGCCCGGGATCTGATCCGGGGTGGTGTAGCCGATGTCGAGAAAGATCTGGCCGAACCAGAGGTGATCAGGCATGCGGTCCTCGAGGCCGCGGGCCATCTCGCGGAATTCGGGGCTGGCCATGCCGACGCTATGGGTGCCGCCCAGCGCGCCCGCCTCGGCGCCAAACAAATCGGCCGCCAGTTCGAGCAATTCTTCGGCCTCCGCCACGGTCAGACCCTCCAGCAGATCCTCCGGACCGGCTTCGCTCAGGTCCGCCAGAAACGCCGAAGCCTCGGCGCTCGACGCGCCGGTCAACTCGCTGAACCAGGCCACCGGGTCCCCCACGGTTTCGCCCGCGGCCCAGGACGGCGCGAGCATGACCGTAAGCGCCGTACACAACGCCAGCAATAACGGCAGCGGCAGACGCGAAGAGTTCCAATGCGGGGGAAAGCTTGAAAAGAACATCGGGGGATCCTCCCTTGTGCGCGCCCGGCACACGATTGCACCAGAACTGCGGAAGACCCGAGCGCACTATACATTCCAGCCTAGCGCGCCCCCCTGCAAATCGACTATCGGATGCCACCCTAATCTCCTGTAGGCCCAAGTGACCCCAATTGTAAGCATTTGTCCTACAAGTGCTGCCCCTCTTCCCAATCCCCTACAAGGGCGCCGCCGCCGCATCGGCCGCGGGCGGAACCGCAATCGCAATCTCCCGCGACAAATTCCGCAGGAACTGTCGTGCGCGCCGCGCATCATGCAAGATGGCGGCCGCCTCGCGGTTGCCCGCCAACTCGAGTACGAAGCCGCCATGGAACCCCGTCCGTGCCAGTTCCACCAACAGCGGCCGCCACTGAATGTTGCCGTGCCCCGGCGGCAAATGATCGTCATTGTTTCCGCGATTGTCGTTCGCGTGGATCATTTGCAGGTGGCCGGAGAGCTTGTACATCACATTGTGCAGGTCGCCCGACAGGTAGGCGTGGCCCGTGTCCAGGCAGGCGCCCACGCGCACGTTGTCGACGGCGCCCATGAGCCAGAGCATGTCCTTGTTGTTGCCGAAAATCAGGTGCGGCAGCATGTTCTCGACAATGAACCCCACGCCCAATTGCTGGCAGCGCCGGGCCACCTTGTTCAGCGTGTCCGCGGCGTTTTGCATCCGCCGCAGCAGTTCCTCCGCGGGCGGCCGGTACGAGTGCTCCGGTCCCGGATGAATGACGAAGTAGCGCACGCCCAGTTCCGCCGCGGCCTCCGCCGCCTGAAACAGGTGGCGCGCGGCAAACTGCCGTTGGTGCTCGTCCAGCGCGGTGATGTCGATCTCGTCGGCGAACGGTGCGTGAAAGGAATAGGCCTCCATGCCCAGTTCCTGGATGCGCTGGGCCGTCTCCTTCACGCGCGAATGGTCGTGGTAGTCCAGGTGCGAGGGTGACGAGCAAATCTCGACCATGCAGAACCCGCCGTTCCGGATCGCCTCGAGACAGTCAAAAATGCTCACCTGGTAGAAACAGCCGGTTGAGAGGCCCACTGGCCAGTCGCTCATGTTTCCTCCTTTCGAGAATAGACTCGCGGAAGCCCACGAGATTGCAGGCGGGGTCGGGGCGCAGGCAAAAACCGCGCTCAGCCACGGATTGGCAGTTGAAATCCACGAGTTCATCGCGGCCGGTATAGACCAGCCCTGCAAAAACGCGCGTGTAGAAGTCCGCCCGAATGCCCGCGTTCTCCTTGTACCAGCGCGTGCCCCAGCCGAAATCCCGCTCGTATTTCGAGCGGATGAGGCCCGCGATATGGCGCGGGTGCCAGCCGAGCGCCAGCAGGCCGCGCACCACCTGGGCAATGCCCGCGGGCTG
>JACPGD010000553.1:0-8813 GCA_016182645.1 Candidatus Hydrogenedentota bacterium
AACCGCCAGGGAGGCGTGCCCCTCGCCCACCCCCTCGGTTTGCCACAGCAAGGGAGGGCCTTCCGCGGGCCACTGCTTCAACAGTTGCGTTTCCGGTGAGCGCCCGTCCCGGTGGAGGCCCCGCCATTGGGGCCACTCTTCGGCATGGACCAACCCCGCACAACCTGTACACAGCAGAAGCAAGCCGAGGAGGGGAGTGGGTTTCATGCGGTCCTCCAGCCAGAGGTTCAGCTTGCCCAAAGTATGCGGGACTTTAGCAGTCGGAGTTCCCGCAGGGCAAGGTTTCGGGTGTGCGGAGAAATGAACCTTGTAATTCATCTATGATATGGATAAAATACAAGGATAATGATTGACCGCCGAGTAAAAGACAAGGTCATCGAGGCGCTGGGCAGGCAAGCGGTGGTGGCCCTTATTGGCCCCCGGCAGGTGGGCAAGACCACCCTGGCCTTGGACATTGCAGGCTCCATGAAGTCGCTCTACCTCGACTTGGAGGATAGGGCTGACCGCGAAAAGTTGTCAGACGCCAGATACTTTTTGTCCCAATTTGAAGATCGGCTGGTCATTCTTGATGAAATACACCGCGCGCCCGAGCTGTTCCAGACACTCCGCGGGGTCATCGACAAGGGTCGCCGGACTGGGAGGCGGACGGGTCGTTTCCTTCTGCTTGGTTCGGCTTCGATGGAGCTGTTGCGGCAATCCGGCGAAAGTCTGGCGGGACGGATCGCGTATGTGGATATGGGGCCCTTCGACCTCTTGGAAGTGGCTACGGATTCCGCGGCGGAGATGAGGCTGTGGGTCCGGGGCGGGTATCCGGACAGCTTTCTGGCGGCCAACGACCAGGACAGTCTGGCATTGCGCAACGATTTTGTCCGAACTTATCTCGAACGCGATATACGCTTGTTGGGGCCGCGCCTGCCGACGGAGACGTTGGCGCGGCTCTGGACCATGCTGGCGCACAGCCAGGGCACGTTGCTGAATGCTTCACGTCTTGCGGCCAGCCTCTCCCTCAGCGCTCAAACAGTCACGCGCCATATTGATCTCCTGAAAGACCTTCTGCTCGTCCGGCGGCTCTTGCCCTATCATCCCAATCTTCAGAAGAGGCTCGTCAAATCGCCTAAGGTGTACGTGCGTGACAGTGGGCTTTTGCATGCCCTGCTTGCGATTCAAGACTGCAATGCACTGCTCGGCCATCCGGTCGCCGGCACGAGTTGGGAAGGTTTTGTCATCGAGAATCTACTGGCCGCCGCGCCGGAACGCACTCAGGCCAATTTCTATCGCACCGCGGCCGGGGCCGAGATTGACCTCTTGCTCGAACTGCCGGGTGGGGAACGCTGGGCCGTGGAGATAAAACTCGGGTCGGCGCCCAAATGTGAAAGAGGTTTCCATCACGCCCGTGAAGATGTTCAGCCTGATCGCTCCTTTGTCGTCTACGCGGGGACAGAACAATACACCCTGGCCGAAGACATAGAGGCCATTGGTGTGAAGTCCATGGCGGCCAAGCTTGCGGCCATTCCGTAACCGGACGCTCTCGTTGACTCAAGTGCGCATGGGACTGAATATCTCTGGTGTTCAATTTGTTCTATGAACTTGGGCTCTTCTCTCAGGCACTCTCCACCGCACAAAGGCAAGGCCAATCGAAATCAACATGACGGACGTAATGCCTGAAAAACCACTGGGACGAAAGGCGTATGGCAGCATTGGGCACCTGCCCAACAGCCGTCGTGGGCCCGCGGACCATGGCTTGGACCCCGGCCAGGGGCGCATCTGTACCGAGCGCGTGCGCGACAAGCACGACGTCGTCATTGTGCAGGAAAAACTCGATGGCTCCAATGTGGCTGTGGCGCGGGTGAAGGGCCAGTTCATGGCCCTCGGCCGCGCGGGCTGGCCGGCCCGCTCCTCGCGTTATGAGCAGCATCAGTGGTTTGCCGTCTGGGTCCAGCGCAATGAGGCGCGTTTTGACTTCCTGGGCGAGGGCCAGTGGCTCTCGGGCGAATGGCTGGCCCAGGCCCATGGCACGCGCTACGACCTGACGGGGCGCGAACCGTTCGTGGCGTTTGACTGGTTTCAAGACGGAAAACGGACGCCCTTCGACGAGTTCACCCGCACGTGCGCGTCGCGGTTTGTGTTGCCCAAGCAACTGCATGGGGGGAAGGCGCTGTCCGTCGCCGCAGCCCTGACGTTGCTCGGCGAATTCGGCCACTACGGCGCGCTCGACCCGGCCGAGGGGGTCGTCTACCGCGTCGAGCGCAAGGGCAAGGTAGATTTCCTCGCGAAATACGTGCGGCCTGACAAGGTCGACGGCCTCTATCTCCCGGAAATCAGTGGGAAGGACGCCGTCTGGAACTGGCGTCCCTAAAACGTACTTGCGAGATGCTACAATGGCGCGTTCGTACCGCATACTCGCGGCCGAGGGAATCGCGCCATGTATCGAATGTTGCTGGGAATTGTGGCTGCCTGCTGCTGTCTTCGATCTATGGGGGAGGAGGCAGCGGATCCCGGTGCGCGGTTTGGACTGGTCTTTGGTGAGCCGGGGGTGTTACAGGATTTGGGGGCGGATTGGAGCCGGTCGGACTTCACGTGGGCGGGGATCGAGCGCACCGCGGGCGTCTTCGATTTCAGCGGGATAAGCGAGCGCGTCGCGGCGTTCGATGCGGCGGGCAAACACATTCTGCCGATCCTGGACTATGCGCCCGCGTGGGATCCGGAGCGCGCCCCGTGCGATCCCGCCACGCTGGACCAATGGGCGAACTACGTGGACAAGACCGTCCGTCAATTCCATGGCACGTTGAAGTACTGGCAGATTTGGAACGAACCGAACCTGGGCGGGTTTTGGAAGCCGCGGCCGGATCCCCTGGCCTATGCAGAGTTGCTGCGCCGCTCCTACGAAACCATCAAGGCCATTGACCCGGCCCTGCAGGTCATCGGCGTCAACACCTCGGACATCGACCTCGAGTTTGCGGAGCGCGTGTTCCAATACGGCGGCTTGCGCTACCTGGACATCGTTGCCGTCCAGCCTTATCGCATTGCGCCAGAAGTGGGGCATTTTGAAGAGGTCGCCGCGCTGCGCGCATTGATGCAGCGGTATGGCGAAGTGAAGCCCATCTGGTTCACGGAAATGGGCAACGACAGCCGCCATTTTCCCTTCAAGGATTCCGGCGATTATTTTGCGGAGCGCCCCTGCCGCCGCCAATCCGCGTTTCTGGTGCGCTACATGACGATCATCCAGGTCGCGGACATCCAGAAGGTCTTTTGGTTCGCGCAGACAGCCGAGGGGGCGAGCCTGCTCGATCAGATCACGGGGAAGCCGCGCCCCTTGTATCGCGCCTACCAGCATCTCATCGACAGCATCGGCGCGTTCCACCAGGTCCGCCCACTCGTCCCGCCCGGCAGTAATGGACTCCACGCCTACCTGTTCACGCTTGAAGACCGCTCTGTCCTCGTGGCCTGGAGTGTGCGCGGGCCGCAGGCAGTGTACTTTCCCGGGAAAGTTCGCGGTGAATTGCGTGACATGTTCGGCGGACCGCTACCTTTCGGCGGCGACTCGTGCCTGTCCGTTGATGAAGAACCCAGGTTTCTGTTTCTGACAGACGCAACACCGCTGAGCGGCATGGACGTGATGAACATTACGCCTTCCCAGGTGTGGCTGGAACCGGGGCAACAGCAGGATCTCGTGATTACGCGGAACACGCCTGCCACCGCCGATAGGACGCGTGTCAGGTTGGGGCCGCCGCGAGGCGTGCGGGTGAACATGCGAACGATGGCTGCTGACGGCGCCGCGGTCTCTCTGACTGCGAAGAAGGGCGCGCGCGCGGCACATGCCTCGCTGTTTGCAACCGCCGGGACCTGCGAGTGGCCCGTCGAAATCAGCATCACCCCGCCCCGCCAATGGTCGATTCAAGGCAACAAAAGTGCAATGACCCCGGCCATCCTGAAATTGCCGGACGGCGATCAGACCTTGCTCGTGGCTTCTTTCGAATCCAGTGAAGTGCTCGCGCTTTCCCTCGATGGCGCCGAGCGGTGGCGTTATGTCGCCGAATGCCCCATTAATGACACGGTGGCCACCGGGAACATTGCGGGCGAAGCGGCGCCCGAGATCGTGGCGGCGGTCCCGGGGCGGCAAATCATTTTCGCGCTGGAGGCCGGCGGCGTCTTGCTGTGGCGCGCGCGCCTCGGCCAGAAAGCCGGCGGCCCCCACTTGGCCCAGGATACGGGCAAGCCCGTGGACACGCTGGAAAACCCCGCCTGGCGCTGGACCCATCCGGTGTTGGGGGATCTCGATGGCGACGGTTTCCAGGAGATCGTCTATGCGGACAGGAGCGGGGTGTTGACGGTCCTTGACGGTATGGGCAACATCCGGTGGTCGCGCAACATCTCCGAGGACCGGTGCGATCAACCGGTGTGTCTTGCGGACCTGACGGGGGACGGCGGCTTGGAGATCGTGTGTGGCGATAGGGCCGGCACACTCTTTTGCCTGAACGCTGCCGGAGACCGTCTGTGGAGTACTGAACTGGGTGGCGCGATTGAAACGCCCGTTGTCAGTGCTGCGTTGCAGCCCGAGAGCGGGCCGGTGCTCCTGGCGGGAACGCGCGCGGAAGAACTGGTGTGCCTGAACGCAATGGGCGATATTCTCTGGCGCACTTCCCTGGGCGGCACGATGGATCTTGGCACGGGGATCGCCGTGGGCGATCTAGACGGCGATGGCGCCAAGGAGATTGTGGTGACCACGCGCAATCACCGAGTTTTCGCCCTTGGTGGTGACGGAGAAATCCGCTGGCAATATGAAACAGGCGCGCAATTCCGCACGACCCCGGTGCTGTTTGATATCGATGAGGATGGAATCATGGAAGTCTTTGCGGCGCCTTCGGACTGGCGCCTCTACTGCCTGAATGGCGATGGCGCCCTGCGCTGGACTGTGAACACCAGCAGCCGCATCGACAGCGATCCGGTCATTGTCACGCAAGGAGACACGGCATCCCTGATTTCGACCACGCGCAGCGGTGAAATCAGCGCATGGCTGTTGCGGTAGTTGCGGAAGCCGCCTTAGCGCTCTTTGCCGAAAATTCGCCAAGATCAGCCAACGGGTTTCTTGTAAATTCACCATCAAGTGGTTAAAATTTTACCATGATTCGGAGAAATATTGAGATCGCGATTCGCCAAGCCACCGCCGATACACCGGCCGTGCTTCTCAACGGTGCCCGGCAAACGGGAAAGACGACGCTGGTCAAGGCCATCGCCGAAACCTCCGGCGCCGCCTACTTCACGCTGGATGACGCGGCAACACTGGCGTTGATTGCAGGGGACCCGTCCGGATTCATTCGGGGCCTCACCGGCCCCGTAGTCGTGGACGAAGTCCAAAAGGTGCCGGAGTTGTTTCCTGCCATCAAGCTGTCGGTGGACAGGAACCGCAAGCCCGGCCGGTTCCTGCTTACGGGCTCGGCCAATGTGTTGACGCTACCGCGTCTGTCCGAGTCCTTGGCTGGACGCATGGAAATTATTTCTCTCTTTCCTTTTTCGGCGGGCGAGTTGGCGGGCAAGCGTGAACGGTTCCTTGAACGGCTCTTCGACGGCAACTTTGACAAGCTAGAAAATCCGCGCGTTCGCCAGGACATCGAAGAGCGGGTAACATGCGGAGGTTATCCGGAAGCGATCCAGCGTCAAGACGCTGGCCGCCGGGCCGCCTGGTTTGCCGCGTACATCTCCACCATTCTACAGCGAGACGTGCGCGACCTGATGCAAATTGACGCGCTGCATATGCTCCCGAATCTGCTCAAGCTGCTGGCGGCCCGCACCTCCGGATTGCTAAACGTTTCCGATTTGGGCCGGGACGCCGGCCTCCCCAATACGACGTTAACCCGTTACTTGGCCTTACTGGAGACCCTGTTCTTGGTGCACCGCCTGCCTGCCTGGTCGCGTCATTTTGGCAAGCGCTTGGTGAAAGCCCCCAAAATCCATGTGGTCGATTCGGGCCTCGCTTCCCACCTGATCGGGGCCGACGCGCAGCGGCTCTCTTCGGACAGCCCCTTGCTGGGGCGCTTGCTGGAAACGTTTGTCTTGGGCGAACTCCGAAAACAGCTCTCCTGGAGCGATCACCGGGCGACGCCCTACCACTTCCGCAGCGCCACCGGCGCGGAGGTAGATATCGTTCTGGAGAAAGCCGACGGCACTGTGGCGGCCATCGAGGTCAAAGCCAGCGCCACCGTGAAAGCCTCGGATTTCGCTTCGCTCCAATCGCTCCGGGATCAACTGGGCGACCAGTTTCATGCGGGAGCCGTGCTCTATCTGGGCGACCAAACCCTGCCCTTCGGCGATAAACTATGGCTTCTCCCGGTTCAGACGCTCTGGGGAGCCTGACCGCGCCAGAATTAGCACGACAACGCTACAACGTTTGACCTGTTGGTCACATAAGTGCTCTGTGAGCAACAACTTGGGCCTGCGCACAGTTTCGCGTAAACGGGCGAGGTGCGCGAGCCACCGTGGGCACCGCAAGCTATTGCAGGCAAACTCGTTACATGAGAAAAGAACGGACACGCATAGCGTTGTCGTGTTAGGTCAGTCCGTCGCCCTCCCTCGGGAAGAAAATGCTGGTCTCAACCACCACTCAATTCGCCGAAAATCTCGCTGGCCGAAACCCATCTCATCATCCAACCCCGACTTGGAAGCGGATGCCATTTTCATGCAGGGCATTAAGTTCGATAAGAGGGCCTACCCGTTGTTCCTTTGTTGTCCCAAGCGACTTGACAAACCTACTCACTTTTGCTAGAATCATTTTGGATCAACAAATGAACAACGGAGTGACGAAAATGAAAAAGTACACTGCAAGTCTGAGCCGGACGCAAGACAGGCCCGGTTGGTCGATAATCTTTCGCCACCCCGCAAAACCTGACCCCAAGACCGGTAAGCCGACTAGGGTGCGTCATGGGTTGCGCACCACGGATGTGGGTGAGGCCGAACAACTCAAGTCACAGATAGATTGCCTTCTCGCCGATAAGCGGTATTGGGAGCCGTCCGCGAAAGCAGAGGCGGAAAAGCGATTTCACAGCCGCGCCGTGGAAATTTTCTACCACGAAATGTTGCCGGAGGACATAGACTTCGCGCGAAGCAGAGATGAAATCATCCCACTCCCAAGTTCCCAAGATAGCAACTACCGGCGGGTCCTCCTGATTGGAACGACAGGCTCGGGCAAGACTACGCTCGTAAGGCAGCTGATCGGCACTGATCCAAAGCGTGAACGCTTTCCATCTACGTCAAGCGCAAAAACTACCATTCACGATATTGAAATCGTTCTCACTGAATATCCTTTCAGGGCAGTCGTGACATTCGCCCCTTACGATGAAGTTCGGGAGCACCTCAATGACTGCATTTCCAGCGCGGTTCTTGCCGCGTATCGTGGGAGTACAGATGCTGAGATCTTGTATCGATTACTTAACCACGTGAATCAGCGGTTTCGATTTAGCTACATCTTGGGACGTGGTCCCATATCAGCAACGGCGACTGAAGATGAAGAAAACGAGGATGTGACAGCGGACAGTACAGACGAGCAGTTCAAAATCCAATTTGGTGAGATTAATTTACTAAAGACAGAGGAAGCATTGGTAAGCGCCGTTAAGCGAGTTAGTTTCCTAGCAAGTGAACATGGGGATAGGATTAGGAAAGAGCTGGAAGTGACTAGCGAAAAGGATGAACGGGTCATCGACGAGCTATTTGAGGAGGAATTAGATAGTTTCCTGCGTGAAGACGAGGCATTTCATCAAATTGCAGATGAACTGATGGATGAGATAACGGCGCGGTTCGACGCTCTCAAGATCGGCGACTTTCGCCGCACGCGGCAAGCCTGGCCATTATCATGGCATTGGGAATCCGAAGAGCGGGAACCGTTCCTGAGGGAAATTACGCGTTTCTCCAGCAACTATGCAGGGCTCTTCGGCACGCTTCTGAGTCCGCTCGTGAACGGCATGCGCGTCTCGGGGCCATTTCTTCCAACTTGGTGCATAGGCGAGGAACGGCCAGATTTGGTGTTGCTTGACGGTGAAGGTCTCGGACATACACCGGGATCTTCCTCAGCTATACCCAGCGCACTCAACAAACGAATTAGCATGTGCGACGCCTTGATACTTGTGGACAATGCCGCTCAGCCAATGCAGGCGGCTCCTGTTGCTGCCATGAGAGAAATTGTTGCTTCAGGAAACGCTTCAAAGCTCCTCCTTGCATTTACACACTTTGATGAAGTGAAGGGCGACAATCTGCCGAGTGTAAGCCTGCGGCACCAGCATGTTCTCGCATCTGCAGAAAATGTACTTGCAGCATTGGGTGAGGAACTTGGTCCGTTTGCGGAACGTGCTCTACGACGACGCCTCGAAGATGCGAAGTTTTTCCTAGGTGACCTTGACTGGAACCTTGAACCTCAAAAACCTTCGCACAAGCGGTGTATTAACCAACTGCAGAAGCTGCTTGCTGCCATCGACAATATCATCGAACGTCCAAAGCCGGTACCCGCCAAACCTGTCTACGATAAGATGAATTTGGTGATGGCAATAAGGGATGCGACAGAAAGGTTTCACGAAGCTTGGCAATCGCGGCTAGGTCTACGGCCAAAACCAGGAGTGCAAAAGGAGCATTGGACTAGGGTTAGAGCACTTTCAAGAAGGCTCGCAGACCCGGCTTGGGCAGACGAATACGACACATTGAAACCGGTAGCAGATCTACGCAAGGATCTGCAGGAGGGGATTTACCGATTCCTGCAGAACCCGCTTCATTGGGATGGTGCCGAACCCACGATGGATGAGAAGCAAGTGATCTTCGACAACTTGGCCGAG
>JACPGD010000553.1:8840-21874 GCA_016182645.1 Candidatus Hydrogenedentota bacterium
AGAATGCAAGACCTTGCGAGCCGCCGGATACGGCATCAACGGCAACTGCAATGGCAAGAGGCGTACTTTCAACATGGAACAGGATCTACCTTTGTGCGGGCACGTATAATTTCTGGCGATATATACGACAGAGCGGCACCGATACCTGATTCAACGCCATCACCAGACCAAAACGAGTTTCTCCGGGACGTCGCTGGTGATATTCAAGCGGCGGCTGATGAATATGGCGTTCGGTTGATTTGAAGTCAGGTTCTTTTCAGGCGCGCAGTTGTTATGCGCGTCTGGACGCAGCAGAGGGGTCCAACATGTCAAAAGGAATGTCAGACAACGAGTTCTCCAAGAAAGAGTGCGAGGCTATGCAATTGGACTTTTTCCTGCCGGAATACACTTTCGCCACAGGTCATCATCTTACGTATCATCCATATTGCAGCAGATCTGAGGCTCCCGACTTCATCTGCTGGGATGAAGCTGGCCCCCGAATTGGAATCGAACTCACACGTCTGCAAATACCCCCAAGATATGTTGAGCCACTTAACGATACAGACTCTGGGCTCTCTGCCTTATCAGCCGTTCACAATTCGTGCGCACGAAAAGCAGGCTTGGGGGGGAAGACGATTCTCGTACTGCAGGTCCACGACGGATTTGAAAGTTTGATCTCGGAACTTTGCTCTGTCGAGCCAGTAGAGCCAAATAAGTTTGACGAATACGGTCTTATGGAAATCTGGCTGGCTGACTACTCAAAGGTGGAAGCGTTCGGCAGCGTGGAACTCTTTTGTATTGCACCGACCCATCTCTATGGGCATTACATCCCCTCGTTTGATGGTTGCAAGCCCTATGGATAACATGCGCGGAAGGCGTTTTCAAGGCGCAAGAGGGGACGTTACCAGCAACTGTCCATTGTTTCTCCTGCACTCGGAACCCCAACTGATCATCAAACCTGACCTGGAATACCCTCTGCGCGGGGTGACTTTCCCAAATGCCCATGTCGCGAGTGTCACATCCTTCTATCCACTACTGAAAGTGTTCAAGGGAGGCGATGCGCTCATGGAGAAGTTCGAACAATTGAAAGATCTGTAACACTTTAGCCGATTGGCGTGGATGCTGTCATGACGCTCACGCACACGCGTTTCCCACGCTCCGTCATTCCCGCGAAAGCGGGAATCCGGAAATGCGCAGGCAAACACCGGGGTTTTCTGGATTCCCGCTTTCGCGGGAATGACGGCTTGGTGAGGAAAAAGACATTGCGCCAATCGGCTAAACTGTTACAAAGATCTCAAAAGAGTATTGATATAAGCAAGCCGAGTAATCCGCAGAGGCGGGCGAGGAAGGGAAGGAGATCCCATGAGCTTGAAGAGACGATTCGATGGCGCGCGGTTTTTTGGGGTCAGCGCGATGGAGGCGAACGATGAGTAAGGATAAGCGCCCATTGCCCGACACGAGACGGGATGCCTTGTTCGACCGGGTAGTTGCGATTCTGGAACAGGCGCGGGGAAACGTAGTCCGTGCGGTCAACACGAACATGGTGCTGGCGTACTGGATGATTGGCCGGGAGATTGTGGAGGAAATCCAGAGCGGCAAGGGGCGGGCCGGGTACGGGGATAAAGTGATCGAACAACTTTCCCGGCGGCTAACGGAGCAGTTTGGCAAGGGATTCTCCGAATCAAACCTTCAATGGTTCAGGAAATTCTATCTTGCTTATAGCGAGCGTGGTGCAATTCCGTACCCGATGGGTACGGAATCTTCATTCTCCGGAAATCCAAACCCGGCGGGTACGGAATTGACGCTGGTGCCAAAAATCCACCCAATGGGCGGACAATTGCCGCAAGGCTTCTCACCGCAGCTCTCCTGGTCGCATTACCGCGCCTTGATGCGGGTTGAAAGCAAGGACGCGCGCGTCTTCTATGAGAGCGAAGCCATTGCCGGCGGCTGGGACAAGCGCACGCTGGAGCGGCAGATTCACTCGTACTACTACGAGCGCATCTTGAAGAGCCGCAAGCCGGAGAAAATGATCGCGCAGGGACGCCACCTGCCGGTCCCGGCCACCCCGGCCGCCGAAGAACTGAAGAATCCGTATGTTCTGGAGTTCTTGGGACTCCCCGAAGTGGCTGCGTTTCAGGAGTCAGATTTGGAGAGCGCGATCATCACGCATTTGCAGCGGTTCCTACTGGAACTCGGCAACGGATTCGCCTTCGTTGCTCGCCAGAAGTATATTCGCATGGAGGAACAGGACCGTTTTATTGACCTCGTCTTTTACCACTGCCGCCTGAAGTTCTACTTGCTGATTGACCTCAAAGTTGGCGAGCTGACCCACGGGGACGTTGGCCAGATGGACGGCTATGTGCGGATATACGACGGCCTGTTCGCTGCGCCGGACGACAATCCGACCATCGGGCTGATCCTCTGCGCTGAAAAGAACGAGACGGTTGCCCGCTATTCGGTACTGAACGACCGCAAACAGATTTTTGCCTCCAAGTACATGTTGTGCTTGCCCACGGAGGAGCGGCTTCGTTCGGAAATTGAGAAGGAACGCAGGCTGATAGAGGCGCGCCAAGAAGACGGCACAGGAATTGGACAGATCGCCGCAGAGAAGAAGCATCCGCGTAAGTCGGCGTCATCTGTGTACGCGAGAGTTCGGAGGAAACGCAAATGAGCAAGGAATCTCGCAAGGCCGGGTAGGCCGCCGTTGACGCGTGGAACCGCACTAACTTGCTCTAACGTCATAGGCAATCAGCACATCCCCATGCCGGATGTAAAGCCGGCCGTTGGCGATGGTGGGGTGTGCCCAGTGCTGGTTAGTGCCGTCCTCGACGGTGAACTGGCCAGTGCGCTCGAAACCGGTGGATGTGGCTTTGACCAGGCTGACGATGCCCGTCTTGGGACCTTCATAGGCGTACAGCATTCCGTCCGCATATACGACCGCGCCCAGTTGGACCTCTTCGGTGCTCCACATGAGCTTGCCAGTCTTCATTTCCAGACAGACCAGTTTCCCGCCGCCGCGGTAGCCCGTTCCATAGAGGAAACCATCGACCAGCACGACGCCGTGGTGCAGGCAGTCCAGGGTCGTATCGGTCCACGCCGGGGTCACCGCCTTGCCGTCGGAGGAGAGTTGCAACGCGCCGCCGCCGGAGCCGTCGCCGCCGACGTAGTACAAGAGGCCGTCCTCGTAGAGCGGCGTCACGCCGTGAATGTCGTAGGGCACTTTTTGGTGAAAGCTCCAGAGCAACGCGCCCGTGTTCGGATCCGCGCCAACTATGTAGGTGCCCGTGCCGTTCACCAGGATGCGGCGGCCCCCGTGAGTGATGATGGCCGGTGAAGCATAGGACGGCTTGTCAACCAGCCCCGTTGTGGCCCAGACGGTCTCCCCCGTCAACTTGTTGAGCGCGGCAAATACCGCGTCCTTGCCGCCGGGCGTACAGATGACGCGGTCCCCGTCTATTAACACTGACTCCGCGATGTTCCACGTGCTGTTCTCCGCGCCGAAGCGCTCCAGGATGTTCACTTCCCATTGCTTCTCGCCCTTGCCGAGGTCGATGCAATGGAGCACTCCCAAGCCCGAGAGCAGATAAAGGCGGTCCCCGTCGATGGTGGGCGTGGATCGTGGGCCGGGGGCTTGTTTCTCGAGCGTTTCCTTGCCGTAGGGGATTTGCCGCTCGATCGCGCCGTCCGTATTCAGCACGTACACATAGCCGTCCTGCTCATCCAGCATGCCCGTCACGTAAATCTTTCCCTGAACGACGGACGCTGAGGAAAATCCCCTGCCCAAACCCGTCGCGACCCACACTTTCGGTGGGCCGCCTTCAGGCCATGCTTTCAACAAGCCCTGCTCCTCGAAGCACCCGTCCCGGTTCGCTCCGCGGAATTGAGGAGAATCGCCGGCCTGGGCCACGCCCGCAACGACAAACACTATCGAAACAGTCATCCACGTAGTCTTCATCGGCAACCCTTTTCGAATAGGATTCCGCGCTGTTAGCTCGCGCTGATTCCGCTGATCACCTTTGCCGCTACCTGAGTGCCGATTATCCAAGAACGGCGGCTCAGAGACAACCCAAACTGCGCTGTATCGGCGTGTGTTCTGCTTCATTCAGGCCGTGAAATGCCTCGCGGATCCACTGGTAGTTCTGTTCACTCATCCCCAACGAAGCGTAATCCTCGATGTAGGCGATGAAGCCGCCATTGAACGTGCCGAGCGTGTCGCGCAGGCGCCGCGCATAGGCGAATATCTCGTCGCGTGTGCCTGACATGGCACGCCGTTGATGATCGACGGAGCAGCAAAAACAAATCCTTCCCCCAAACGCCTTGGCCAGGCGTTCGACACCCAAAAGGTCGGGCTGGAGCAATTCGATGACGTCCACGCCGATGTCGATGAGATCGTCGATAATGGCGAACACATCGCCGCACGAATGAAACCATACCTTCTTGCCGGCGCGGCGGATACGGGCGAATTGCTCCGCATAACGAGGACGGAATACCTTGCGCCAAAGATCCAGCGCTATCATCAACCCCTGCTGCGTTCCCCAGTCGTCGCCAAACGCCACGCAGTCAATCGGAAGACGAACGGCTTGATCGATGAGACCATTCTCGAAATCGAACACCAGGTCGAGAACGCGCTCGACGCGGCTGGGTTCCGCGTACAAGTCCAACATGAAGTTGTCAAAACCGCGGAGAAATGTGGCCTGGTTGAAGCCGCTGATGCCGACACAGAACCGCACGAATTTGCCGTCCCACCGCGCGATCTGTTCGCTGATCCCGTCGAATCGACCCGGCTCGTATGGGTCGGGCGGGGTGTATCCTTCTATACGCGGCCAGTCGGCCAGAGGATGCGCGTGCGGCTGTCCCATCGTATCATCGAGCGCCGCCCAGACATATCCCCACTCGCTCTCCCCGGGTTCGCGCGGCGAGAATGTCGCACTGGGACCAAATCCCACGCCCACGATGTCCGAATACTCGAAGTCCCGGTTGCAGTAGAGCATTGGTGTCCGCTCCGGATCGGTGCGCTCGATGGCGCGGTACACGAGTTCTTTGCAGGTCATGGTAATCATGCTATACCGGCTTTGTTCAGAAAAGGAAGCCCGCTCGCGCTGCATGTCCACTGGCTGCGTGCATACAGGCTAGGGTTGAACAAGCCTCGAATTGGGGGTTCCGATATTTCTGGACGTAAGCCTGGTCAGGGATGGCGCCCGGAAAACTCGACGCTGATCTTGATCGTTCCCTTGTCGCCTTCCTTACGGAACACGATGCGTTTCTGTTGAACATCCCCGATTACCGGCAGGTCGTCGATGCGGACCGCGCAGCCGGCGTCCGCCTGCAACTTCGCCTGTCCCCGTGTGCCACGGATCACCACCGTTCCATCTTCGATGCTGCAAGGGAGTGGTGTCTGCCAACAGAATTCGACCGCGTGGCCTTGCGCCAGTTCATAGTCATCGCGGAGGATCAACCGGTCCGGCGCCGGCGAATCCCATGTCCGGATCCATCGCCGGTAGACACCCGTCCACGCAGGCGTCACGTCGAGTTTCGCCTGGAATGATTTGTGGTTGCCCTTGGCGCGCGGCGTAACATTCACGGCGATCTGCGCGGCGGGACCTGGGCGCTCGCCGTCCACGCTGGGTACGAGCATGTTGTGCCAGTCGGCGCGCTTCATCAACTGATGGCGCGGGTCTTCATATTCCGTGATTCCGGGATCCATGGCAAAGGTCTCGCCGGCGAATTCCACCACGAAACTCCCCGTGTCCTCGTGCTCATGACTGTGGAACCGTGTGCCGTGATTACCGCGCACGAATATCTTGAGCAACTCGCCGTCGAATTCGCGCGTTGAAGCCGCCAGCCCCGTTTCTGGCAACAGAACAAACGCGGGGAACGACGGAGCGCCCGTGGGAAGCTTGTCGAGTTTCTGGCGCTGGTGGAACGAAAGGCTGCTCTCGTCCACGCCTTCAAGCCGTTTCCGTAGCAGCGTGAGCCAACTGCTGTCGGGCGCCAGCGAGGCCAAGGTAATCAGCGCGTCTGTTCCCAGTTTTGTGCCGGAATCCCCGAAGGGGATAACGTCAGCGCCACCCACCGTGGAGGCCACCGCCGCCGCGAAATCGCCCGTCCGGACGACGCGCTTGGGGACCACGGAGGCCAGCTCGACCTGCCGGGCGCGCGCATAATACTCGAACATCTCGCACCCGCTGCGCACGGTGCCGGTGGCATAAGTCGGCGGTTCCATGAAGCCACCGTCCGACATAATCAGGTTCTCAAAGAGCGCCGCGAGATCTCGCAGGGCAAGATCGGTGTAGGGTTTGGTGCGCGGCCATTCACGCTCCATCACCAGGTACGCGAACAGCCGCCCCTTGCCAAAGAAGGTCATTTGATTGCCGTGATAGATGTAGTCATAGCGCCAGGTGATGTAATTCGCGGGGCCGATGCCCTCTTCGGCGAGACGGCGCAACAAGTAGGTGCGGCCGGTCTCCGTAAACATCTCCCCGGCCAGATCAAGGATGGTGGCAATGTCGTCGCAGGTGTAGCCACGGCGGAAAGAGCGCAACTCCCACGGACTGCCCGGAAAACGATCCAGGAACCCTTCATCCCATTTCTCCGAGACCGCCAACGACAGGGCACATCGCGCGGCAATGCTCAATAGCGCCTTGTCTCTGAGCACCAGGCCGGCTTCCGCCGCCGCGACCCCGCTGCCCATGGCGGGCAACTCCGCATCGCGGACACGCGCGTGCGGCTCATTTTCACGACCGCCGCTGCCCACGAATTCATGGATGCCGTGCTCAGGCTGCATGCCGCGCAAGCCGCCGGCCCGGTCTGCCCAGGGCGAACTCCCCGTCTGTTTGAGGATGTTCTCGTGACGCGCACGAAGATTGGCGAGTTCCTCGCTCGTCAGAAAGATGCCGTAGCGCGGCGTGAATGCCGGTTCAAACGATTCGTCCTTCAACTGCGCCTCCCAACGCAGGTGTGAGAAGTCATGCTCCGCCAGGTAATGCGGCAGCAGGGTGGTGCTCTGCAGTCCAATCCACTTGAAGCATCCCGCGCCGGGGCCCTCGCGGCCTGATTCGATTTCAAGGGTAATCGCATCGATGCGCAGCACCCCCGCAAGATCCACGGAATATTCGGCGGCCACCTGTTGGGAAGGTGGCGCGCAAGTTGAGCGCTCACCTGTGTCCGTTGCCACCTGGATGTGGACCACCGTGTCTTCGGGTGCGGTCATCGCCACCAATAGCCGGTCATACCCGGAACAATCCACGTTGAACTCGCGCGTCATCCGCAGCGCGGGTCCCTGCGCTGGTTTGGTGGCCCACTGGAATTCCACGGAGGCCCAAGTCTGCCGGACCTGAAGGTGATGACTTGCCCCGTCATCGATCCGCCATTCGGGCAGCCCGCTGAGTGCCGGCTCCCAAAACGGCTCGATGATGGCCTCCGCGACATTGATCGGCGTTGGCTTCAGCAGGGGTTGCGCAGCGCACACGAAGGCCGCAAGAACAAAGACACATGACCTTGCCATCACATGTTTCATGCATTCATCTCCCCCGTTGGCTTGGGAACACCCAGCAACCGTTGAATGCCCTTGCTCGACTATACAGGAGAGGGTGCGCGGTTCAAAGCAGTTCCTCCCGGTCAATGAGCGCCTCGGAATGTCCAAGTCTTGAAGTTCGACGCCGGATTCTGTTCAAATACCATGCAAGGATCACATTTCGGTACGTGACACGGCTACGCCAGGGGATGTTGCAGGGGGAACGCCAACACCGCTCACGCGCCTGGGTCTGGGGGACTTCACCGCCGTCACACCGGGAAGGTGACTGAGGCCAGCTTATGGATTTAACTAGAGTTCTCGAATCACCCCACGCCCTGCATGCGGCGTCCGTGCATCTGCCCATGAGCCTTGCGATCCTCGGGCTGCCCTTAATTCTGATCGCCGTCCTTGCGCCCAGGCGGTGGCCGGGAATGCGCCTATCCGCCGCGGCGTATTTCTTCTTCACCGGCCTGATCGCGCTCGCGGCCTCGATCACCGGCCAACGCGCGGCGGCGGAGTTGGTGGCCTTGGCCAACAAGGAAATCGAGACGGTCGTGGCCCATCACCGGATACTCGGGTTCTCCATCGTGGCGCTGCCCCTCGTGACTGCCGTGCTCCTCCTCGGCAGCCATTTCCGCGCGGGCGCGGGCGGCAGGATCGCCGGAGGACTGGCAGCGCTCAACGCCCTCGCCCTGGCGGCCGTCGTCCTGTTTGCCGGATCGAGCGGCGGACGATTGGTCTACGGCTACGGCATCGGCACGCCCGTGGCGGATGGCGCATCCGGGGCAACCGTTGTGGTGGGCGCCTACCGCGGTCCGGCCATCGCGGCCTTTCCTGCCGTCGCAACCGCTGTGAGTGAACCCGCGAATGCGAACTATACCCCGAAGATCCAACTCATTGATCCCGCCCAGGCAGCGTTGGTCACGTTTCAAGCTGACGTTGCCCCCCTCCTGGAACGGCGGTGCTTCGAGTGCCACAGCGGCGTGAAGCCAAAGGCCGGCCTCGACCTCAGTACCCACGCCGGCATCCTGCAAGGCGGCGACTACGCCGGGCCGTCCGTCATCCCCGGCGACCCCGACGGCAGCCCCATGGTTCGCCACCTCCGCGGCATTTACCTCCCGAAGATGCCGAAGGATGCTGAGGAATTGACAGAAGGCGAACTGCACACTATTCGCATGTGGATCGCCGCGGGCGCCCAACCAGGCTAGCGCGCGTCCGTGTCGGAACTCCGCGCCGGGCGCTGTTCTGTGAACCGGCGCCACGCGGCCATGGACCGCGCTAAATGATCTCGCGCGTCGCCGGGAATGCCATAGCATTGGAGCCCAATGGGGCCGCGATAGCCGAGTTCCTCGAGCGCATTCAGGAGCGCGCCAACGTCAAAGGAGCCGCTGTCCAGCGGCTGGATCCAATGGCCCGTTCCGGCGTGAATCTCTTCAGCGTGATCCGCGCCGTGGATGCTTACGGCGAACAGGCGGGGCATGGCGGACGTCAATAGCGGTTTCAGGTGCTCCTCGTCGTCCACTTTCAACCAATGGCACAAGTTGAACATGACGCCGGCGTTGGGGCGATCCACCTTTTGGACGACGCGCAGCGCATCCTCCACGCGTTCGAGCCAGTCCCCGGAATGGGGATACAGCACGACTCGCACACCGGCGCCGGCGGCCAAATCGGCGATCTCCTGGACCAGTGCGACGGCGCGGGCATCCCCGGCCGGATCGGAGGGCGGCGCGCCGCTCATCAGCAACGCCAGCATGGTGTTCCGGCCTTTCAGCAGCGGGAGAACTTCCTTGAGACGGGGGTCGTATGGAGCAGTCGCGTCTGGTGCGATACTGACGCGCAGATAGACTTGAAACAACCTGAGGCCGTGAGCGTCCAGCGTCGCGATGCGTTCAGCGAGATTGTCCAGCCAGAGATGCCCCGCACCGTCATACCCGAGTTCCTTGAGCAGTGCAGCCTGATGTTCGAGGGTCCGCTGCCGGCTGTCATGGGTGTCCATGCACAACGCGAAAAACGCCGGACGGCTTTCGTCCGTGGAGGGGCGCTCCGCATCTTCCGTGACGGCGAATCGCTGGGCGGTAAAACACGCCGCCAGGAGGGCAAGCGCACTCCATTCGAGCACCGGCCTCCGCACTCGACTCCAACGAGGCGGGACGCTCAACTTCTCCACGGCCGCCTCCGGTCGAGTTCGGACAGGACGTCCCTCACGATGCCTGCATCTTCGGCTATCTCGTAGTCGAACATGCCGGCAAGGACGTGGTCCGCGCCGTTGGCGAAAGCGTACGCGAAGGCGCTCGGCGGCGGGATGGCGCCCGCGGCCATGACCTTGAACGCGATCCACGGCTTCTCGACCTTGTCCATGAGGTCGATGACTTCCTGCGGATCCCGGCACCAGTAACCGGGGATCTCGCTATAGGGCGACGTGAGTTCATGCGGCTGGGGCGCGGTCGCATACTTGTGGTGGTGGAACGTCTTGATGTAGAAGTCCGCGTTCACGTTGTTCTTCTCGCAGGCCGCGATGACGTTTACGTCGTGCGCCCCGACACCGGAAGGAATGCCATGCTGCTTCACGAGATCGACCAGCTTGGCGATGACGTCCACCCGTCCTTCAGCGGCCAATTTGTCCGCGTGGACTCCCCACAGATAGACCGCCTCAACTTCATCGTCCACGAGCGATTGGACCTGCTTGGCGTACTCGCTCAGATCATTCCCCACCGGCGCCGTCGGACAAATGATCCGTTGTATCTTGCCCCCCATTTCGAAGCGATATTTCCGCAGCGTATTCAGCACTTGGGGCACGGTATGGATGACGAGCGTATTGACCCCATTCTGCTCGGCGACCGCCATGGTTTCGAGTATCTTTTCATCGGTGTTGTAGTGGGCAGCAAGATTGTAGACGTATTTCAGGTCGCGGCTGTGCGTGAAATGCGTCAGCAGATTGCCGCCCAGCAACAGGCGGCTCACCTGCAGGTTGCCAATGCGCCCTTGGGGCAAAGCACCGCTGGCCGCCGCCGGTGCGGCCGGCGTGGCCTGCGCCTCGGCGCCAACCTGCATGGACAAGGCCATGGCGGCCGGCGCCGCGAGTGCGGTCTTCACGAATGTCCGGCGGTCGGTCTTCTCTAGCATGTCATGTTCTCCCCTTCAGGTTTTGCTAAACCTTTCTCAGGGGCTGCAACGCGGCACTGCGCGCGAATTAGTTTGCGAGCGCGGCCGCGAAACAGGACCGCCGGATGATGCCAAGCACGACCCCGGCCCCCCGATCGATTGGCTGATAATTCCCCTCTTGGCGTTCTGCCCGCACCCATTACGGGCCAGTCTTCCGCCATCATAACGGCACGCCGCAACCGTTGCAACCAGGTTGGTGGCGAGCTGGCGGCGCCGTTCTTTCTCGGGCATAGCACGCTTACAGCCAAAGGCGAGGGTTTAGTGAAACCGGCAATAGGGAAGTCCTTGGTTCCGCCTCGGTGCCCTCCAGTGCGACGAGTGGGCGCCGAAAACGGGACATGCGGTTTGACCCATCTTCCCCCGTATGCTACACTGCCTTTTGCTCTTTGGGGCGTATTGTGCTTGCCCAGCGCCTGGCGGACGCGGCGCGTTCGCGATTTCCAGCCACTCCTTTCCGAGGAAGGCGTTTGCTGTCTGGGCGAGATTCTTTGTATATGTCGCGGGGCAGGCGGTGTTGACGGTTGGGTCCTGCTCAACGAAGTGTCGGCGAACCCGGTCAGGTCCGGAAGGAAGCAGCCGTAGTTGATCGCTTCGTGTGCTGCAGGGTCGCCTGGCCCGAGCCGCCTGTCCCGTGTCCAGATTAGTTTCCGTGAAAGTCCAACCGGCTCGCGGGCACGCTCGCCCTCCCGAAGCCGGCCTGAGTACATTGTTGCCCCGTTCATGCGCCGAGGTAATGCATGGCTGACAAGGGATATCTGGTACTGGCGCGGAAGTGGCGCCCGCAACGCTTTGAAGACGTGGTGGGCCAGGAGCACATTACGCGCACGCTGAAGAACGCCATCACCTCCGGGCGCATCCATCATGCCTTCCTTTTTATTGGTTCGCGCGGCATCGGGAAGACCACGACGGCACGCATTCTGGCCAAGGCGTTGAACTGCCTGTCTGTTGATGCACCAACACCGGGGCCTTGCGGCGTATGCGACAATTGCCGCTCAATTGGCACCGGCACGAACATTGACGTGATCGAGATTGACGGCGCGTCGAACAACAGCGTGGATGACGTGCGCGAAATCCGCGACAACATCCGCATGGTGCCGAGCCATGGCCGCTACAAGGTCTACATCATCGACGAAGTACACCAGCTCTCGGCGGCCGCGTTTAATGCACTGCTGAAGACACTGGAAGAGCCACCGCCACACGCCATATTCATTCTGGCCACGACGGAAGCGCACAAAATCCCAGCGACGATTATTTCGCGGTGCCAGCGCTACGACTTCCGCCGTGTCTCGATTGACCGCATCATCGAACTGCTGCACGAAATCCTGAAGGCCGAGAACATCAAGGCCTCCGAGGAGGCCTTGCACGCCATTGCCCGCTCGGCGGAAGGCGGGGTGCGCGACGCGGAGAGCATCCTCGACGAATTGATCACGTATTGCGATGGGGAGATCACGTTCAAGGACGTGTTTGACGTGCTCGGGCTGGTGGACTGGAAAGTGCTTCACCATCTTTCGGAAGCCATACTCGAGAAGGACATTCCGGCGCAGCTCAAGATTGTGGAGGACGTGACGGCCGCCGGGAAGGACCTTGGCCAGTTTGTGCAGGACATCCTGCGTTACTACCGTAACTTGCTCGTCGCGAAATCAGCCAACAGCGCCGATCTGCTGCACCTGCCGGAAGACGAGCGCCGCGAGGTGCTCCAGCGCGCCAACCGCTACACGCTCACGGAACTCATCCGCCTCGTCGAGCAGTTCGCCACGCTGACGAATACCTTCGATTCACAACTTGCCCAGCGCATCGCGCTCGAGGCCCTGCTCATCCGTCTCTCGAAGGTCGGTGTCGAAATGTCGGTCGATACCGTCTTGGAGAAGTTGGTGCAACTGGGTGCGGGGGGTGTGGGCCTTCCCGCTCGCGCGCCCATTTCGCCTCCAAACCCTCCTGAGGCCGGGCCGGCCAGCGCAGCGCCAACGGCCCCGGCAGGCACACGGCGCACGACCTCCCCGGCGGAAAGCTTGACGCCCCCGCCACCCGCCAGGGACCGGCGTGTCGCGGCGACGCCCGCCAATCTGCACCGGCTCTGGCAACACGTGCTCGAGCACGCGGGCCGCGACAGTCTCAACCACAGCATCTGGCTTGCCCAGGCGCGCCCTGTCAACATGGAAGAGCACACGCTGGTGATTGAACTGCCGCACGGCAGTGACAGCGCCCACAGCTTCCTGGACAAGCCGGAAAACCGCGCGGTCCTAGAAACAGCGCTCCGCGAGGTGACCACCAACCTCACCCACTTCCGCCTCCATTTGGCCAACGGCCCGGCCGAGACGCCCGGCGACCCCGCCCGGCCAAACACCGCACAGGCCTATCCCGGAGTGAGCACCGAGGACCT
>JACPGD010000078.1 GCA_016182645.1 Candidatus Hydrogenedentota bacterium
CATTGAAGGACACCGTCCCGTCCGTGGGAAAGTTATCGTCTTGCCAATCGATCTCCGGATCACTCTCCAGGGTGCCGCCGGTGAACCCCATGGCCAGCAGCACGATGTCCTCCACGGCTGTTGCCCCCAGGGCGACCACCTGGAAGGGGTGACGGCTGCTGCTGGTGACGCTGATCTCATAACGAGATCCTACAATGAGGTTTAAGGAAGGGTCTGGTTCTTCGAGTGGTCCATCGTACACGTCGTCCGCTGAAACACTCTCGATGAGATAGTTCTGTGAACCGGGCTCGACCGAGAAGGAAACCTTATGTACGGTCTGGCCTAAGGCGGCAGGCATCAGAATCGACGTGACGCAGCAGAAATAGGCAAAACTTCGCACTTTTCCACCCTCCGGGTCGTCTTCAGCGGCCACGCGCAAGACCTGCAACTACGACTTCCAAAACGCCGATGCGCCTATTGTATATTGCTTCAACCTCCCTTTTGTATGTCACTGAGTGCTTGTTGAATTGTGCATCCTTCCACTTCCGCGTTCCCGCGCCAACGGCTTGTGCCTGTGTGCACAGAGCCACTACACTTACCCGAAACGTTCAGGAACTGATGTTACATGCTTGATTACTACGCCCTCGAAGACCTTCTCTCCCCTGAAGAGCGGGCCCTGCGCCAGAGCGTGCGGGCCTTTGTCCGCGACGAAGTATTGCCGGAATTGCGCGAACTTCACCGCCAAGGCGGCTATTTTCCCGCAGAATTCATGCGCCGGATGGGTACGCTGGGCCTCTTCGCGCCTCACCTCCACGGGTATGGGTGCCCTGGACGGAGCAGCATTGCCTACGGCATCATTTCTCAGGAACTCGAGCGCGGCGACAGTGGGTTGCGCTCGCTGGCGTCCGTGCAGGGTTCGCTGGCCATGTTTGCAATCCATGCCTTTGGCTCCGAGGAACAAAAGAACCGCTGGCTGCCCTTGCTCGCCCGCGGCGAAAAACTGGCTTGCTTTGCGCTCACTGAAGCGGCCCACGGCAGCGACCCCGCCGGCATGGAAACCACCGCCCGGCGCGACGGTAACCACATCGTACTGAATGGTGAAAAGATGTGGATTGGCAACGGCTCGGTCGCGGACATTAAAGTTGTCTGGGCCAAGAATGAACAGGGAAAGGTGAACGGGTATTTGGTCGAAGGGGGCGCGCCCGGCTTCAGCGCGACCGATATCGAAGGAAAGTTCAGTCTGCGCATCTCGAGGACTTCGCGTCTCGCCTTCAATGACTGCCGCGTCCCCGCCGAAAACTGCCTGCCTGGCGCGCAAGGGCTGAAAGCGGCGCTCGCCTGCTTGTCCCAGGCCCGCTTCGGCATCGCATGGGGGGTAATCGGCGCCGCGGACGACTGCTATCAGACCGCCCTCGAGTACGCCCGAGAACGTTGCCAGTTCGACAAACCTATCGCGTCGTTTCAACTCGTCCAGGAGAAACTTGTCTGGATGCTGTCGGAGATCACGAAAGCGCAGCTTCTGGCGTTTCAACTCGCGCGCCTGAAAGACGCGGGAACGATCCGTCCCCAGCAAATCTCATTGGCCAAGCGCAACAACGTCTGGATGGCCCTTGAATGCGCCCGCAAAGCCCGCGACATTCTCGGGGGCATCGGTATCACTGACGCCTACCCTGTCATCCGTCACCTCATGAACTTGGAAACCGTTTACACTTACGAAGGCACCCATGACATCCATACGCTCATTCTCGGTCAGGACATCACGGGCCTCAGCGCTTTCGCCTGATCTCCAGCCTAATAAGCGACGGCAGGAATTACAGGGACCTCAGGGGCGGCGAAGGTCCGTGCGGGGTGTGTGTCCGTGTGTGTCCGTGTTGCTCGGCTGGGATATTGCGCCATGACCACGGCTCCCCCCCTCCACCCCACCTCGACCCGCGTCACAGGAGAAGGCGGTCTCCTCCTCAATGTGTGGGACTATGGCGGCGGCGGCCCGCCAATCCTCCTCTGTCACTGCACGGGCACTTTCGGCCGGATTTGGGATCCCGTGGCCAGACACCTCCAGGGCACGTTCCGCATGATCGCGATTGATACGCGAGGCCAGGGCGACTCGGCCATCCCATCCAGCCGCGAGGACTGCGCGTGGTGGCGTTCGGGCGAGGACGTACTGGCTGTCATCGAACACTTCGACTTCGGCCCGGGCCTGCGCGCGTGCGGCCATTCCGCCGGCGGCGCACACCTCGCCCATGCCGAACTTGCCCAGCCCGGGACCTTTTCCCGGCTCGTCCTTATCGATCCCATCATCGCCCCAGACCACCAGTTCGGCGCCGAAAACCCCCTCGCCGCAAAAGTCCGGCGCCGCCTCAACACGTTTAGCCACCGCAGCGCCGCCCGCGATCGCTTCGCGGCCAAGCCCCCCATGGATGTTTGGGCGCCCGAGGCGCTGAATGCCTATGTGGAGTTCGCATTTGAGGATGAACCCGATGGGAGCATCACCTTGAAATGCCCCGGCGAACGCGAAGCCTGGTTCTATGAACTGGGCGGCGCTCCCGACGTCTACGAACGCCTCCACCAGATCACTTGCCCCACTCTGCTCGTCACTGGTTCTGAAAGTTACGTCGCCCCCCTGACAGAACTCCAAGCCGCCCGCCTGCCTCAATGCGAACGCCGCATCATCGAGGGCGCCGGGCATTTCATTCCCCAGGAGAAACCCGAAACCATCGCCCAAGTGATCAAGGATTGGCTTCAATGAAACGTCATCTGTCCTGTTTGTCCCGGGTGTCCCTGGCGCCCGTGCTCCTTGTGCTCTCCGCCTGTCAGCACCGCTCGCCATCACTCCAACCTCCCCTCTCCGAGGCCGACATGCAATTCCTTGAAGACATGACCCGCGCCGTCCTGGCTGAATCCCTGGTGGCGCCTGGCGCGTTCGTCGCGGTCGGGACGATTATCCCGCCTTTTGGGTTCGCGACTACGCGATGAGCCTTGATTCAGGCTTGGTTACACCCGACGTGCAACGCCACCACCTCTTTCTGACCGCCGCCCACCAGGTCGATGCGGAGATTGCCCTGCCCACAGGCAGCCGTCTACCCGCCGGCAGCGTTCCCGATCACATCTCCTTCGGCGGCGTCCCCATCTTCTTTCCCGGCATTCTTGAAGACTATGCCAACCAGGGCGGGCCGCAGTGGGGGTTGCTCCCCAGTCTTGATGACCACTTCTACTTCATTCACATGGCGGCCTGCTATGTGAACGCCAGCGGCGGCACGGGATTCTTACAGGAATCCGTCAATGGCAAGACGCTTCTTCAGCGCCTCGAAGCGGCCTACAACATGCCGCCCAGCCTCGAAAACGGCATCGTGTCGGTCACGAACGAGGACCGCGGCGTGAACTTCGGGTTCTTCGACACCACGGTGCATACCGGCGCACTCTTCTTCTGCTCTCTGCTCAAATACCAAGCGGCCCTCGAACTCGAGGAGCTGGTCCGCGCCGCGGGCAACAAAGATCGGGCCAGATACTACGCCGGCCAGGCCGAAAGTATCCGGTCGGCCCT
>JACPGD010000565.1 GCA_016182645.1 Candidatus Hydrogenedentota bacterium
GAGATGATGAAGTACGCGACGAACGTCATGCTGGCCGCGCGCATTTCCTTGATCAATCAGATTGCTGACGTGTGCGAAGTGTACGGGGCGGACATCGCGGAGGTGCGTGAGGGGGTTGCCGCGGATGACCGGATTGGCTCGACCTTCTTGTTCCCCGGCCTGGGTTTCGGTGGTGCGGGGCTGCCCAAGGACCTGACGACGTGCATTGCGCTGGCCGAGAAGAAGGGCGTGAGCCATGACCTGTTCGACGCGGTCCTGAGGGTCAACGAGCGGCGGCAGTCCCAGTTTCTTGCGCGCATTCTGGGTTACTACGATTCCAAGATTGGTGAAAAGCACATTGCCATTTGGGGCGCGAGCTTCAAACCGCGCACCGACGATCTGCGGGGCGCGCCCGCGCTCAAACTCATCGACGCGTTGCGTGCCGGTGGCGCACAAATCACTGTCTACGATCCCGTGGCCGGACCGGGTTTGCTCGAACGCTACGGCGACAGCATCCGCGTCGTAAACAAGTACTATGCCGCGCTGGAAGGCGCTGACGGCCTCGTCATCGTGACCGAGTGGAATGAGTTCCGCCGCCCGGACTACGACCGCATGGGCACACTGATGCGCGAGAAGGTCATCTTCGACGGTCGCAATTTGTACACGCCGGCCGTCATGCGGGACCACGGCTTCAAGTACTTCAGCGTGGGCCGCCCGCCAATTGAATGAGGAAGTAAGAATTAGGAATTAGGAATGATGGGGACGAGGCGGGACTTGGCGGTTCTGAAAGGGTCCTTGCATGAGTGAAGACAGCAACGCCACTTCCGGCTACCGCGTCTGGCTGCTGTTGTTGGGGCCGGTGCTGGCGTTGCTGGTGCTTCTGTGTTTAGACCTGACTCCGGGGAAGCCGGAGACCACGCGGACGGCGGCGGTGGCGGTACTGATGTCATTTTGGTGGATCACCGGAGTGCTCCCGCTCGCCGCCACGGCCCTGCTGCCTATCGTCTTGTTCCCCCTGCTTGGTGTGCTCGACGCCAAGGAAGTGGCCGCGCAGTACATCAACGACACCATATTCCTGTTCCTTGGCGGCTTCTTTGTCGCCTTGGCGATGCAGCGCTGGGACCTGCATCGACGGATTGCGCTGCGGCTGCTGCTGTTCTTTGGGGTGCGGGCGGACCGCCTGCTGCTGGGCTTTATGGCGGGCGCGTTTTTCTTGTCCATGTGGATCAGCAACACGGCCACGACGATGATGATGCTGCCCATCGCCATGTCGGTTATCGACAATATCGAGGAGCGACCTGGCGATCCGCAGGTCCGCCAATACAGCATCGCCATTCTGCTTTCGATTGCGTACGCATCGAGTATCGGGGGGACAGCAACTCTTATCGGGACCCCGCCGAATCTGTCGATGGCGCGGATACTCAAGATCACCTTTCCCGAGGCGCCCGAATTCTCCTTCGCGCAGTGGATGCTTTTCGGCTTACCCACGGCCCTCGCCTTTCTCGCGGTCCTCTGGCTGGTGCTTGCCCGGCCCTTTGTTGGACGTAGGCAGGTCCATCTAGATCCCGAGGTCGTCCGGCGTGAACACCGGGCGCTTGGCGGCGTCACGTATGAACAGCGCATTGTTTTCGTGGTGTTCATTCTGCTGGCGGTGCTTTGGATGACCCGCGCCGACATCGTTCTCGGCGCGTTCAGGCTGCCGGGCTGGAACCACTTGCTCGTGGAGCCTGAGTTCGCGAGTGATGGTACGGTCGCCATCGCGATGGGCCTGCTGCTCTTTCTTATCCCCGCCCGCTCGGTTCCTGGAACACAAATCATGGACTGGCACGCCGCGCGCGATGTGCCCTGGGGCGTCATCTTGCTTTTCGGCGGCGGTTTTGCCCTTGCCAAGGCCTTTGTCAGCTCAGGATTGGCCCTGTGGATTGGTCAGTCCATGCAGGGTTTGGCGGGACTTCCGCCTATCCTCCTCGTCCTGCTGATCTGTCTGGTGGTTTCCCTGCTGACAGAACTGACGTCGAACACAGCCATGGCCGAAATGCTCCTGCCGATCATGGCCTCGCTCGCTCTCGCTATTGGGCTTCATCCCCTGCTGCTGATGGTGCCGACGACCTTCGCCTGTTCCTTTGCCTTCATGCTGCCCGTCGCCACGCCGCCCAATGCCATTGTCTTCGCCACCCAACGGCTCACCGTCCTGGATATGGTTCGGAGGGGGTACCTCCTCAACTGCGCGGCGGTCGTCATTCTCACACTCGCCATATTCACGCTGGGCCGCATGGTGTTCCAGATACCGGAGTTGGGACTACCGGATTGGGCGCATGTCCCGCACTAATCGAAATGTACCCACGGGCGCCACGGTCAGCGACGACAGGAGTACAAACGCCAGCCGGAAGCGAAGGAATTGCATGCTCATCGCATGATCTCCTCCCATTGCGGGCATTTTCGGCAAGGGCCCTGTGTGTAGTTCCTCTACGGCTGTTTGGCTACATTGTTGGCGCTTTGGTGCCATTGTAGCCCGTTCTTCACTCCCCTCGGAGGGCGAATTGCCCTGTTTCGCTTTTGGCGTGCCTATTGCTCCTGCCGGATCAGTGTTATGTACAAGGAGTAAGTCCATGCACGCCTGTTCACGACCATTTCCCGTGTTGTTCTTGTTCCTCCTGTTCATGGGTTGCATGACGGCGGTGAACATGCCGGACATTCCTCCTTATCATCCGGCGAATGCCACTGCCCCGCCTGCACCTTACATCGCGCCCACGGACTTACTCACGGTCAGTGCGCCCGTACCGGCAGAAAAAGAGATGCAACATGGAATGCCGGGC
>JACPGD010000566.1 GCA_016182645.1 Candidatus Hydrogenedentota bacterium
CTCACCATCGATCATGGCGCTGCCGCGTGCGCGAATAGCGTGAACACGCGAGGCATCGAGCCACAGTGTCGTCTCGCCTGCGCCGTTCTTCTGGTCAACGCGATCGACGACAACGGTGTTGTGCGCCGCAGTCATGGTGTACCAGCGGGCGCGGGGCGAGCCCCAACCACCGAACTGCACCGGCGGATAGCCCATTTCGGGGCTGAGATCGAGTCCAAAGGCGAAGAGACCGAGGTTCATGCCGTCTTGGTGACCGTGGCCGCCACCGGCGTCGTAGTCCAGCCAGAGCGCGCGTTCATTGGCGCCGCGGCCTGAGCGGAGAATGGCGAGATGCCAGGCTTGCTTGTTGACGCTGCCGAGGGCAATGTGCGCGCCCTCGCGTTCAATGACCGCGGCCACGCTGTCGCGGAATTGTTGGTGATCGGCGCCGTAGATGTCGTAAGGCAAGCCGTCGACTTTGTTGCCATTGGCCCAGTAGAGCACCTGGACGTAGGCGGGGTCGTTCGTGAGTTCGTAGAGTTTCCATAGGAAACGGTAGTTGGAAGGACAGAGCAGCGTCCAATTGCCCCAGCCCTGGATGTTCTCACCGGGCTTCAGGAAGTCAATGCCGACGTAGGAGTCCATGACGGCGGCGTAGTGGCCGGAATCGCCGATTTGCGGGTAGTACCGCTGGAGACAGAGGGTGTCGATGAAGAAGCGGTAGGTCTTCTTCAGTTCCGGGCAGCGCTCGAGCATGCGCGCGACGAAGCCGGGATCTGCTTTCGAGAACTCGGAAAGAAAACTGGCCAGCGCGCTGATGGTGAAGGAGGAATATCCCGCGAGACCTTTTTCGCCGGTGACCCCGTCAACGGCGGTGGTCTGCTGGAGCATCGGATCGACCAGCGCCCAGAAGGCGCCTTCGGGCTCCTGGAGGACGGCCGTCGTGACGGCCTTGAGGATTTCAGATCGAGGATAATTCGAGTGGATCTTGTCCGGATGCGCGAGAGCATCGCGCAGGATGCGCCCCTCGATGTGGCGCTGGATGTCCACGAAGGAAGCTTTGGGGTTTTCGAGATGAATTTCGGCTGCTCTCTTTGAGAGGAAGGCCACGAGTTCCGCGTCGTTGCGCAGGGCCTCGAAAACCATGTCGTAGCCCATGATCAACTCGCGTGTTTCCTCACACGTGTCGTGCCAGGTGGAGACATAGCCGGCGGAGGCCGGGCCTTCGTAGAGGATGCCTTGCGTCTTGAAATCGAAGTCCGGATACAGGTCGGCGATGCGGTCGAGCAGGACACCCGCCTTGTGCGCATAGGCGGGATCGCCCGTGAGCAGGTAGGCGGCGCTGAGGACGCGGACGCCCGCGACGACGAGTTGTTTCCATTGCCCGTAGATCAGGTAGGCGCCGATGAAACGCCAGCGCTCGCCTTTCTCGTTCACGTATCCGAGGCCATCGTCCACGCCGAACAGGTGTTGAGGGTCGCCCGGATCGGGATGGTCCGTGTTGAAAAGGAGCGAACGGTCGGCACGCTGGGCGGCGAAGAGGCCGCGCTCATCGAGGCCGGAATCGTAGAAGGCCTTGAAGTCATTTTTCGGGAACCACTCGCCACTGGTGGGATCTTGGGTTTTCCAGGGGTGGTTCTGGGCGTCCACCACCCAGTTGTACATGGGCACGGGCTTGCCCGTCACCGGCGAGTAGCCATTGGACCAGACCATCCAGGAGCGTTCGAGCGTGGGGCCGAACATGAGTTCCCAGAGTTCGGCGTCGCTCTTGTCATGCCAGAAGGTGGCCGCGGCGACGACACGATCGCGGACGGAGGCCGCCCAGGGGTCATTGGCGACATTGGCGCGCACGGCCGCGGCGACGCTCTCTGGATAGAGGACGCTGTGGTCCTTTAAGAGATCCTGTGCGCCGGCAGTGGCAACGAAAAGCGCCGCAAGCGATGGCAGTAACACCTTCATGAGCGAATGCAGCGCATTGCTGAATTTCATTTCAATCCCCCTCTGGTTTGGGTACAAAGGCCGGGCGGTAATGCCAGAACAGGGCGAGCGCGGACGGTTTTCCGGAGACGCCCAGTGAGTTTTTCGTTCGAACTTCCAGCCTGTTCAGCGCGGCGGGACGGAGCGTCCAACGGTAGTGTTCGGCGGGAAGCGGTGTCCAGCCAGTGCCGTCGATGTTCACTTCGAATCCGGTCGCGCGCGAGGGCTGTGTGACGAAGCGCAGATCGATTACGCCGGGTTCTTCCGTGTACACGGCCTCAAAATGAACGCGGTTCAGCGTGGGATAAAAGTCAGCGATACGGTCGCTGTTGAGGGCGCGTTCGCGCCGCCGCGGGGTGGCGCCATCATACCAACAGACGAAGCCACTCCAGGGCCAATAGGTCGAGCCATTGTTGAGCGGGCGCGGCGCGGGGTGCGAAACGAAGTCATTGCGCGGAATGAAGCGCACGAAACCCGCGAGATTGTGCTGGGGCGGGCGCTTCAGCGGATCGGGATCGTTGATCCAGTCCGTGAAGGTGGATATCTCGAGTGGCTGGGACGTTTCGGGCACCGCGGGATCAGGCCAGTTGCACCAAGGCCCCGGGCTCATCCAGGGGATGGGCTTGGCGGCGGAGAACGCATAGCGCTTGAGAAAGTAGTCATGCTGTTCGAGGGCGCTGAGTGGCGCGCCGGTTTCCATATCGTACTCATAAGAGTCGAAAACGCTCTCCGGATCCACGAGCACCCACTGGTCGAGATCATCCACCCACACTTCCACCGATTCATGGTTGAACAGGTTCACGTGACGGGCCTGATAACCCAGGCTTTGCAGGGCCTGGGTGAAGACCACGACAAACTGCATGCACATGCCGCCCCAGCCGTATTTTTCACTGCGGTCGAGGACGGTCAGCGCGCTCCATTCGGGATATTCCGGATAGGGCAGGCGGTGGTACCACAACTGCGAGACATGGTGCCGGACACGGTTGATCTTCTCGAAATCGCCGACCGCGCCGGCCACGACTTCGTCAAGTTTCAACCGCTCGCGCAGGGCTTTCAATTGAGGGTGGCCGAGCTCTTCAAACTTCTTCCAAAACGTGGAATAGCGCAGCGTGGGATTCTCCACCGCCTGGACATACACGCCTTCCGCGGGCCGATTGAAGGACACATCTCGTTCAATACGGAGCGCCGTCAGGGTAGGCGTCGCCAAGGGGTCCGTCGTGGTCAGGCGCACGCGCACCTGGACGTAGCGCATCTTGCCGGGATCGAGGGACACGTCGAGCGCCGGGCCGGTACCGACGATGTCGAAGTTGTCCCAGGCGGCGCTGCGGACGTCACTGGTGTTTGCGTAACGCACGCCCCACTCCAGATCGGTGCCGCTGGGTGTGGCGCCCGCTCCATGGAGGCGCAGGTTTGCGACACGGCACCGGGGCAGTACTGCGTGGTAACCTTCCAATCCCTGCCACAAGTCGATGGGCGCCGTAATAAGCGTGCCGCGCGGGACGTGCCGCACGAGGTTGAGGCGGATGCAATATTCGCCCCGGACATTGTTGTCCGGCCCGAGCAACCCTTGGATCCAGGTGGCGCCACCGTCCGCGGATTTGGCCGAGGTCTCCCCCACTGCAATCGCTGCGAAATCGCCGCCGGGATACGGCGTGCCTACCAGCCCGGCCGTCACGGCGGCGGTATTTCCTCGGAACGTGAAGGTGCCGCCGCCGCGCTCATATTCATCTTCGCGGGCGAACAGGAGATCGAAGCCCTTGCCCGCGGGGGCGTCGCAGCCGACTTCGATCTGGTTGACGCCTGGCACCAAGGCGTCCTCAGGGATCTGAACCCAATGCCAGACGCCCTCGTGCCACGGCACGGGGTTGCCCTCGATCCTGCGGCCATTCACGCGAAGGTAATACGGCGCGGGCGCTTTCGGGTCCCGCGGTTTCATATAGAGCACGACGTGGGCCTCTTTCGCCCGGACGTCGGCGAGTTGGAATGTCTTGCGCGCGAGTACGCCCTGGTGGAGCGGTTCGACGTGGGGGCCTTTCTCGCTGAGTCCCGCGCCGGGCGCGTCGTTTTCGAGGACGACCCAGTCGCTGAGCACTACCGATTGGGCGTCCGGCCCGCGCATCAGGTCCCAGACCTCGCCGTTGTCGTAGAGGGCGATGGCGGAGAGCTCCGTCATGAGATGTTGCGTTTGTTCTGCGAGTGCCAGGGGACAGAGCAACACGGCGAGCAAGGTGAGCGTTTTGTGGGACTGGTGCATGCTTGATGGACTCGATGGACTGAATGGACACAATAGACACGATGGATGGAACGGACGGTGACCAATCTCTCTGAGAATAATGGGAGCAGGGCATTGAAGTCTACGCTAAGGATCGTGTCTGGCCTGTGTTATGCTTTGCGACATGCGCCAAGTACTGATCGCACTATTGTGGGGTGGGCTTTTTTTGCCGGAGGTGTCCGCCCAGACTACGCTCTCCCGCGAGGACGTGGCGGCGGCGATGCGCCGGGCCACGGAGTTCATGTTTGGCCTGGCGCATCGCGGCGGGTTTGTCTGGCTGTACGTGGCCGACACGCTGGAGCCGTACGGCGAGTTGAAAGCGCGGCCGAGCATGGTCTGGGTGGAGCCGCCGAGCACGCCGAGCGTGGGCATCATGTTGTTGAAAGCCTACGAAGCGACGAAGGACCGGTACTACTTGGGCCGCGCCCGGGATGTGGCGGGCGCGCTGGCCGCGGGGCAGTATCCGTCGGGCGGGTGGAATTATTTCATCGATTTCGATCCGGACGGCTTGCCGCAGTACTACGAAGATTTCTTCTCGAAGTGTTGGGGCTGGCAGGAGTATTTGAAGAAGCGGGACAACTGCACCTTCGATGATTACAGCACGACGGAGCCCACGCGCTTCATGTTGCGGCTATACGCGCTAACGCAGGATCCCGCACATGGTGCGGTATTGCGGAAGGCGCTCGATCATGTCCTGCGCGCGCAGTACCCGAATGGCGGTTGGCCGCAGCGCTTTCCGCTCGACGGCGAACATCCGGACTACACCGCCTGCGTCACTTTCAACGATGATGTGGCGCTGGACTGCATTCTGGTGCTGCTCGAGGCGCACGAGACCTTACAGGAAAACCAATACTTGCGGGCGGCGCGCAAGGGAATGGATTTTTATTTGCGCGCGCAGTTAGCCCCGCCGCAAGCAGGCTGGGCGCAGCAATATGATGCGGATCTCCAGCCGGCGTGGGGCCGGCCCTTCGAGATCGGGACGGTGTCCGCCGTTCAAACACACCAGAACATCCTGGACCTGTTTCAGTTCTTCAAACTGACTGGCGATGCGAAGTACCTCGCGCCCATTCCCGGAGCGCTTGCCTGGCTCGAACGTGCGCGCATTCCGAACAATGAGCAGTTTACCCACACCTGCTTCTACGAAATGGGCAGCAACCGCCCGGTTTATATCCGCCAGACGGGGACGACGGTGCACGATGTCCGGTATGAATTGACCTATACCGAAGAAGGTTGCTATCCCTATGCGCCGCGCGTTTCCGTGCCCCTCGAGTTCTTGCGAGGGGAACTGGCGCGCCTCGAATCGCTTGCGCCGGGACAGGCGCGCGCCGAACATGATCAGGAACGCAAACAGGCGGCGCTGCCGGAGTTTAAGCGGGGCTTGTATCTGGTGCTGGCGCTGGGAAAGACGGAACAGAGCGCGGAGGGCGTCGCCGCGATCGTGCAGGGCCTTGACGCACGGGGCGGCTGGCCCGACGAGGTGTCGCTGCTGGACCCGTTCCAACCGTTTACGAAACCGGCGCGAACGGTGACAGCGTACACGACGGGCGGTTACCTGGCCCGGATGTACCGGCTGATCAATTCTCTGAATGTAAGTTGAAATGCACCAGGCGACACGGTACAAAGGCCCGGCCTTTTGGATCTAGTGGACAGAATGGACGCAATGGACAGGATGGACAGGATGGACGGGGAATCCGCATGCATATAAGAGAACTTTTGCCCAAGATTGGCCGGGAACCGCTGCCGCCGGTGCTGCTCTTTTGTCCGGGAACGGCGCCGTTTGGCGCTGAACCCTTCGAGCCGTTTCTGGCCGAGCGCGCCTTGGAACGAATCGTTGCGGCGTACGTGGACCCGGGCATGCACGACCTTACCTACAGCGTGTTTTACGCCGATGAGGCAAATGTCGGCGAAATTGTGATGGAAGCACGGACAATGCCGTTCCTGGCGGAGCGCCGGGTGATCGTGCTGCGCAATGCCGAGCGGTACATGCAGATGTCCGGCGACAAACGTTCGCCGCTGGCGCCCCTGCTCGAGTATTTGCAGGCCCCGGCGGAAAGCACGCTGCTGATGATAGTGACGGACGGTGCGGACAAGCGAAAACGCTTCTATACCGCGTGCAGGGACGCCGGCGCGCTGGTGGAATGCCCCGGGCTCACGGAGGCCGAACTGGAAAAGTGGGTGGAGACGGAGGTGCGCGCCCGCGGGAAGGCGATCGCTTCGGCGGCGGTCAAAGAATTGCTGGGCCGCGCGGGAAAGCGGCTAGGCGATGTCAATAATGCCGTGTCGCTGCTCGTGAGCTACCTTGGCGAGAAACCGGGGATAGAGGAAGAAGATGTGATCGCCGCCTGCGCGGACGTGGCGGAAGAGACGGTGTGGAAATTGACCGACGCGATCGCGCGGTCCGATTCGGCGCAGGCGCTGCACTCGCTGCATCAACTGCTCGATTATGGGAAGTCTCACGACGAAATCATCGGCACGATCAACTGGATGCTGGAGAGTGCCTATAAGGCGGACCCGGCAACAAAGGCTGAGCCGCCAAGCAGTTTTGTCATGAAAAAGGTCCGGCCCGTTGCCGAAAAGTTGGGCGTCGCCAAACTCAAAGATGCTTTGGCCCTGTGTACGAAGACGCACTTCATGCTGCGGACGACCGGCGTGGATCGGGATCTCGCCCTCGAGCTGCTCGTGATCAAATATGCCTGGCGCCCAAAACGAAAGGGGTAACCGGGGCCGTATCAGAACTGGATCGCGTGCACCATGTTCCGGCCATTGCGTTTGGCCTGGTACAAGGCGCGGTCCGCGGCCTCGATGAGATGATCCGGCGTGGAGGGACTTTCCGGGGGCGCATGGGCAACGCCCACACTAATCGTCACCACCGGCTTGGCGGGGGAGCGCGCGTGGGCGATGCCCAGGGCTTCTACTCCCTGCCGCATGCGCTCCGCCACGAGCCGCGCGCCCTTGAAGGTGGTCTCCGGTAGAATTGCGGCAAACTCTTCGCCGCCGTAGCGGCAGACGAGATCCCCCGCCCGGTGCGCCTCGGCTTCCAGAACGCGCGCAACCCGCCGCAACACTTCATCGCCCGCTTGATGTCCGTAGGTATCGTTGTACTTTTTGAACGCGTCGATATCCAGCATGAGCAAGGCCAAAGACGTGTTGTTGCGCTTCGCACGGCGGCACTCGCGATCCAGTGATTCATCAAAGGCACGCCGGTTGGCGACCTGCGTCAGCGCGTCGCGCCGGCTCAACTGGTGCAGCTCCTGTTCGACCCGCTTGCGGTCGGTGATGTCCAGAATGGCGAATTGCACGCCCACCACGCCGCCATACAGAATGCACGCGCCCGAGATCTGGACGTTGATCACGCGGCCATCCGTGCGCAACCACTCGGCCTCCATGGGGGCCAGGCGTCCTCCCTGCCGCACCAGGGTCTCGACATACTCCCGCCCCGCGTCGCGCGTTTCCTGGTTGAAGAAATCGAGGATGGACCCGCCGAGCATTGCCACGCGATCTTCGGCCCCCAACAACTCGAGGACCGCCGTGTTCACATAGACGATTTCGCGCTCTGCCTGCACCAGCGTGGCCACGGGGGACAACTCGAGCAGGGTGCGATAGCGCACCTCGCTTTCCTGCAGGGCTTCCTCGGCGCGTTCGCGTTCGCGGACCGCCTCTTCGAGTTGGTGTTTTTGTTGTTCCAGATCGCGCACATGCTGGTGGATCACCTCCTTCTGCCGGTGCAACTCGCAGAAGATGTGCACCTTGCTCCGGAGCACGACCGGGTCAATGGGCTTCGGCAGGCAGTCCACCGCGCCGCTCTCGTATTGTTTCAGTTCGACGGGATCGCGTTCGCCGGTGACAAAGATGATGGGGAGGTAGCGGGTGCGCTCATCCTCGCGCAGGCGCTCGGCGAGCAGCGACCCCCTCATGTCTGGAAGGTGGACATCCATTAGGACGAGGGCGAAATCCTGCTGAGTCGCCAGTTCCAATGCATCTTTCGCGGTCGCGGCCTGGGTAATAGACAGATCGAGACCGCGAAGGGCCTTCTTGACAATGAGCAAGTCGGACGGCTGATCTTCCACCACGAGAATGGCTACGGGCATATGGTCACACGTTCAATTCTTGTTCCCCAATCCACTATATCAGAAATAACAGCGGTTCGCATATCAACCGCGCGCGGTCGTTTCCCGCCTGGTCACGATCACCTCGCCTCGGCCACCGTCGATAGACAGTGTGTCCCCCGGGCCGAGCGCGCGGGGAATGCCCGGGACGCCGGACACCATGGGCACGTGGTACTCCCGCGCGAGTATCGCCGCGTGTGCGAGCAGGCCGCCGCGTTCCGTGACGACGCCCTGCACTTTTGTCAATAGCCAGGTGTGGGCGGGATCCAGCGCGGTCGTGACCAGGATCGTCGCACCTTCCGGCAGGGCGACATCGCCCGGCAAATGCCGGAGAACGAGTGCCTGGCCCGTTGCGCGTCCGGCGGAAACGCCCAACCCGCGCCACACTTCCCCGGCGGCGGGCTGGCGTTCTGATTCGCCAGACTCGCGCGCGGTGCTCTCCGGCCCCACAAAACCGGGCCGCGGCGCGAGACGCTCGACATAGTGCTGATGCTGCCGTTGTCGCAAGGCCTCAAGATCAGGCGCCGCGGCGCCTTCGAGTGCGCGGAGCAACTCGTCCCAGTGCAGCCACCAAATGTCCTCGCGGCCGCGCAGGAGGCCGCGTTCGGCCAACAGCGCGCCCGCCTCCAGAAGCATGGCGCGCTGGCGCGCGAGGATGCGCTCCCATTGAAAGCGCTGTTCTTCACGCATCTCGAGGAGACGCCGGAGTGAACGCCAGAGGACAGGGACGGCAGCCTGTTTCGAGGTACGAGTGGCGAGTTTCGAGTTGGGGACAGGGGGGACACCGGGGACAAGGGTGGCATGCGTAGTCCCGCCTTCGGGACAGAGCATGCTGGCGGCGGGCTCGTCCTCCTGATTAGCAGCCGTCAGCAACTCTGCCCACGTCGGCACTGCATAATCCAAAGATTCAGACCGATGCCCGAATTCGGCGAGGAAGCGCGCGCGCACAGGGGCGCCGGCCGGGGCGGCCAACGCCGCGCGCAGCGTATCGTTTGCCGCGCGGGTGGGCAGACGTAGCGCATCAATCAAGGCACGCTCGCGCGCGATCCGCGCGCGCGGGGGAAACAGACTATTGATCAAGCGGAATGCCCAGAACATATAGTCCGCCAAAGGGACGCTCCAGCGGTGGATGCGCAGGAATTCCTCCGTCAGGGCGTCGAGGGTTGCCCACGTCTGGCGCCATACCCCCGGCTGTGCAGGATCGGCCGGCCGCACCGCCGCAAGGCGTTCGGGAAGGGCGCGCGCGAAGGTATCCCACTGCCGAATATTGCGCAGCGGCTCGCGCCACTGCCGCACGGCAAACTCTGCGAGCCGGAGCATGCTGCGCGGAGAACCGCGGCGGCGGCAGGCGCAGGGATTGCCGAACACCTGCCGCAGGTCCGGGGTGAGCAGAAAGCGTGGCACGGCGCCCAACAGGCGGCAATACGCCTCGTGCGCCACATACGCCTGACCTGCAAACCGGTACAGCAGCGGCTCGGGCGGCGACTCGCCGCGCATGGCCAGCGGCTCGATAAGTCCCAAGCGCGTGATCAGCGGCACCAGCGAGGTCCACGTAATCGGGCGCACAGGCTCTAAGAAGCGCTGATCGAAAAACCACGACGTCGAGCAGACGGGCGGCCATTCCTCGGGCGCCAGATGCAAGGAAGTGATGGGACGCGCCTGCACGAGCCAGACCTGTTCCTCCACCGCGGCCCACTCGATGTCCACGGCGGCGTCAAAGGCCACCTCGATTTCGGGCAACAGCCGCCGCAGCGCCGCGGTCACCGGCAGGGGCGGAAGCTGGTGTGGCTGGGTGGCGGGTGTGGATACGGATCGTGAATCGCCCGTGCGCAGATCCAGCAGCAGTCGGACAGGGTCTATCGCGCCGCCGACCAGGTGCTCAGCCGTGCCCGCGGCAGCTTCAAGGCAGGCTTCGTGATAGCGGGCCGCGGCAGGGTGCGCGGAGAACAAGACTCCCGAGCAGGTGGCGGGGACGGCAGCTTGAAGCACCACCGCCAGGGCGGAGTTTTCGGACTGGCCGGACCTGTCTGACTTATCGGACAGATCGGTCGGATCGGACAGATCGGACGGGATGAGCTGCGTCCTGTGGGCGCTGACCATGACGCGGGCGGCGGCCGCGGCCAGCTCCGTGGGGTCCAGGATCAATTCCGAATGGTAGCGCCCCGCGGCGGAACTGCGCGGCTGATCCTCCGCAATGGCGGAGGATCGCACCATCACGCCGCGGAAGGGAGGAACATCGAGCATTTCAAAGGCCGCCGCAAATTGCGCTTGGGCCTCGGGGTCCCGCTCCCAGGTAAGCGTGGCGGCGATGATGGCGGGGATTACGTACCACGGCGGCACCGGCGCCCCCGCCGCTTGCAGGCGCAGCAGGCCCAGGGCCTTGCCGCCAAGCGCCGCTTCGGGCAATGCAGTGGCTTCGACCGCACTGTAGAGCACCTGGGCCACGGCTGCTACAGCGCCTCCCACCTACGCAGTACGTCATACAGAATGATGCCGAACGCTGACGCCACATTGATGCTGTTCTTGTGGCCGTGCATCGGGATTTGCACGACCGCGTCGCAGCGAACGAGATGCCGCTCGTGAATGCCGGTTACTTCATTCCCGAACACGACGGCGACCGGCCTGGGCCAGGCAAACGCCGGAAAGGGGACCGCGCGCTCCGTCACCTCGATGGCCACGACGGGGATGCGCTGCTCCTGGAGCGCCTTGATGCAGTCGCCGGTACGTTCAAAGTAGGTCCATGGCACGTACTCGAAGGCGCCCAGGGCGGTCTTCTCGAGTTTCTTGTGGGGCGGACAAGCGGACATCCCGCAAAGGTACAGATGTTCGATGGCGCCGGCGTCCGCGGTGCGAAAGATCGAGCCGACGTTGAACGCGCTGCGGATATTGTCCAGCACCACGTGAAGCGGCTGCCGCACGAGGAGGGGCCGCTCGTGGAGCGGCATCTTGGCGTAGTGTGGTTCCAGATTGCTCATGGGGGCCATGGTAGCGCGGCGAGAAGGGGCAGGCCAACCCCCCCCGATGGACAAAATGGACACGATGGACAGAAAGTACGCGGGAGGTGCTATTGCGCGAGCGCGGCGAGCCAGGTGATGGTTTGGCCGTGGATGGTTTCGTAGAAGACCGGAACGATGCCCAGGAGCACGACGCCCACGGTGAGCGCGGCCATGGTGGTGGCCAGCGTGGGCGAAGCGGTCAAGCGCGGCGCGTTTTCCTCCGGCGGCTCGATGTACATCTGGCGCACGACGCGCAGGTAGTAGTAGAGGGACACCGTCGAGTTAATCGCGGCGACGGCCACGAGCCAGTGGTAGCCCGCGCCCGCGCACACGCTGAAGAGGAAGAATTTGCCGACGAAGCCCGAGAGGGGCGGAATGCCCGCGAGGCTAAAAAGACCGAGCATCATCATGAGCGCTATCACCGGGTTCGTCTGGGCCAGCCCGCGGTAGTCCTGGATCTGCTCCCGGCCCGTCTCGTTGCTGTACCAGACGATGCACGCGAACACCGCCAGGTTCGTGACGATGTAGACAAGCAGGTAGAAGATCATCGCGGGAATGCCGGTGTCCAGCGGGCCGAGGAAGCCGAGGATCGTGTAGCCCGCCTGAGAAATGGCGCTGAAGGCCATGAACCGCTTGATATTGTTCTGGACAATCGCCACGACGTTGCCGAGCGTCATGGTCACCGCCGCAAAGACAGCGATCAAGTCGCTCCATTCGTGCAGCCAGGGACCAAAGACGCGATAAAACATCTGGAACATGAGCGCCAGACCGGCTGCCTTGCTGGCGACGGACAAGTATGCCGTCACGGGGATCGGCGCGCCCTCATACACATCGGCCGCCCACATATGGAAGGGCACCATCGTCACTTTGAATCCGGCGCCCGCCACAATCAGCGCGGCGGCCAGCCACAGCAGCGGCGGGGCGCCGCCCTGGAGTTGGCGGGCCAAAGCATCGAGCCGCATCTCGCCCGTGAGGCCATACACAAAGCTGAGGCCGTAGAGGAGGAAGGCGCTCGCGAAGGCGCCATAAATCACATACTTGAGTCCAGCTTCGCCGGACTTCAAGTCGTCGCGCCGCCACGCGGCCAACAGGAAGAGGGGCATGGTGCAAAGCTCAAGGCTTACGTACAGCGTGATCAGGTCGCGGGCGGAGATCAGGTAGAGCATGCCGCTAATGGTGAAGAGCAGAATGGTGTAGTACTCGCCGCGGAAACCAATGCCGCGCGCCCGCACACGCACCCGGCCATCCAGCAGGTCGAGCGAAATCAAGACGGTGATGAAGCCCGCGAGCAGGAACAGCAGTTTGAACCACCACGTGACCACGTCCAGCGCGAAGCGCCCGCCCAGCAACTCGCCGTCTTGCGGTGTCGCCAGCAAGGCGAAGAACGCGAGCGCCAGCCCGGCCAGCGCGATTGGCGCCAGCACGACGCGCCGCTTTTCCGGCACGAGCACGTCGAGCAGCAACACGGCAAACGCTGTCGCGATGACCATTAATTCAGGCAACATCAACACGTTAATTGCCTCTCCCGATAGTGCGGCGCTCGCCGAGCGCGACACTGCCTATCATTAGTGCAAACTTGCCACCACCGGCACTTCATGCAACCGGTTCAGCAACGGCATCAACGAACTCTCGGTCAACTGAATAAAGAACCACGGCATCAGCCCCACGAAGAACAGCGTCGCCAGCAGCAATCCCGTGCTCAGCCGTTCGGGAAGCTTCGCATCGTCAAGGTGCTCGAAATGCTCGTTGGTGATCGGCCCCTGGAACACCAAGGCCAGACCGCGCAGCACGTAAACCGCCGTGACGACGATGGACATCGTGGCGATCAGTGTCAGCGTGCCGGTGGCCCAAGGGGAGGCCCACTCGTTGCCGAAGAAACCGCCCAGGAACACGTGCGTTTCCGCGACGAAGCCCGAGAGTCCCGGCAACCCCAGGCTTGCCAGACCCGCGATGTAAAAACTGGTCGCGAGCCAGGGCATGACTTTTCCCAACCCGCCCATCTCCGGAATAATGCGCGTGTGTGTGCGGCCATAGACCATGCCGATCAGGCCGAAGAAGAGGCCCGTCATGATGCCGTGGCTGAACATCTGCAACACCGCCCCTTTGAAGGCCATGATGTTCAGCGCGGCCACGCCGAACAGGACAAAACCGCAATGGCTTACGGACGAGTAGGCCGTGAAGTATTTGAGGTCGCGTTGCATGATCGCGCCGAACGAACCGTAGAGGATGTTGATTGTGGCCAGCGCCATGAAGAACAGCCCCCACATCTTCGCGCCTTCCGGCAGCAGGTACACGGCGATACGCAGCGCCCCGTAGCCGCCGAGTTTCATCAGCACGCCGGCGTGCAGCATGGACACGGCCGTCGGCGCGGAACTGTGCCCGTCCGGCGACCACGTGTGTAGCGGGTAAAGCGCGCCAATCACACCGAAACCCACGAAAATCATCGGGAAAACCCAGCGCTGCAACGCGCGCGGGTAGTCCGCTTGCGCCAATTGCTGTAAATCGAAGGTGTGCAGGCCGGAAGCGTGGTAGAGCGCGAAGAACCCGACGAGGACGAACGCGCTGCCTGCCAGCAGCATCAGCGTGAGCTTCATCGCCGAGTACTCTTTCGGTCCTGTTCCCCACACACCGATGAGCAGGTACATCGGCAGCACGGCGAGTTCATAGAACATGAAAAAGAGGAACAGGTCGAAGCTGAGGAACACGCCGAAGACGCCAGTCACCAGCAAGAGCAACAGGGAGAAGAATTCCTTCGTGCGAATGTCGACGTACCAACTTGCGAGCACGCCGGTGAAGATGATGATCGACGTGAGGATCACCATGGCCACGGAAATGCCGTCCACGCCGACAAAGTATTGGATGCCCAGCGACTCAAACCAGGGCACACGCTCCACAAAATGAAGCTGCGTCAGCGTGGCGGTATTCATCGCTTCGAAATCGGCGGAGGCCACGATCCAATAGCGCCAGGTCAACAACGCCGTGAGGGCCAATTGAATGCCGCAGCCCACGGCGGAGATCCACCGGATCCAATGGGAACGGTTTGCGGGCGTCGCAACCACGCCGAGCATGGTGAGAAACGGCACCGCTATCAACCAGCTTACAAGACCCACAACAAATAGTCCTTTGCATTAAACATGGACGGCCCAAATCAGGAAGAGCAGCACAACACTGCCGCCGGCGAACCACAGGCCATAGGTCTGCACCTGGCCCGTCTGCAGGCGGCTCGATTCGCTGCCCAGCGTGCGGATGCTCCACCCCGATAAATTGACGCCCCCATCCACGACGTGCCGGTCGAACCAGGCAATCGGCCGCGCGATGAGGTGGAAAATGATCTGTTTGGTCACGAACAAATACAGTTCATCAACGTAGAACTTCTGCTTCACGACCCGATACGCCCGGCCAAAGAACCGCGCCGCCTTCGCCGCGCGCTCCGACGCCGTGGCGTAGAAGAATGCCGACAATCCAATGCCCGCCAGCGCGGCCAGCGTCGCGGGCAACGCCACGGCGAAATCGATGCCGCCGTGCTCGACGTGCTCGCCCATGTGCACGTACTGGCCGAAGGGGACGAAACCCGCCACGGCCGAAAGCACCCCCAGGATCATCAACGGCAGCGTCATTACCAGGGGGGCCTCGTGCGCATGTTCCGCGCCGTGCGCGCGGTGTGCGCCCCAGAACGTCACGAAGTAAATCCGGAACATGTAGAAGGCCGTCAAGCCGGCCACGAACAGGGCCACGTAGAAGAGCACCGTGAAATGCCCATGCAACGCCGCGGCCAGGATTTCGTCTTTCGAGAAGAACCCGGCGAACGGCCAGATGCCGCTAATCGCCAGCGTCGCCACGAGGAAGGTCAGGTGCGTGATGGGCATTTTCCGCGCCAGGCCGCCCATCTGCCAGATGTCGTTGGTATGCACGGCGTGGATGACCGCGCCCGCGCCCAGGAAGAGCAGCGCCTTAAAAAACGCGTGCGTAAACAGGTGGAACATGCTCGCGGTGTACCCTAGCGACTCGGCCATCTGGCTCACGCCCAGGGCCATCATCATGTAGCCCAGTTGGCTCAGCGTCGAGAACGCGAGCACGCGCTTGATATCGTCTTGCGTGAGGGCGATCACTGCCGCAAACAAACTCGTGAACCCGCCGATGTACGCCACGGCGAGCAGCGCGTCTTCGCTGGCGGCAAACGCCGGAAACAGTCGCGCGGTCAGATATACGCCCGCGACCACCATCGTTGCGGCGTGGATCAACGCGGACACCGGCGTGGGGCCTTCCATCGCGTCCGGCAGCCAGATGTGCAGCGGGAACATGGCGCTCTTGCCGGCCGCGCCCGTGTAGACGAGCAGCATTGCGACGCTCAGCAGGGACAGCCCGAAAAACGCGGGAATGCTACCGAACGCAGCCAGGAACTCCGGACTGTTCAGGTACCGGAAATCGAAAGGCTGCAAGGGGAGAGCGCCCGGCTCGGTGGCGAGGGCCGGCGCCACCGTCTCGAACAAGCCATAGCCCCAGTAGCCCAGCACCAACACGCCCACCATAAAGCCCAGATCGGCGAAGCGCGTCACAATGAAGGCCTTCTTCGACGCCGCGACGGCGGAAGGCCGGTCATAGTAGAAGCCAATAAGCAGGAAGCTGCTCACGCCCACCAGTTCCCAGCAGACGTACATTTGCACGATGTTCGGCGCGACCACGAGGCCCAACATACTGAACGTGAAGAGATTGAGATAGGTGAAGTAGCGGCCATAGCCGGTTTCGCCGTGCATATAACCAATGCTGTAGAGATGCACCAGCCCGCTCACCGTCGTGACCACCACCATCAACACAATCGAGATCGGGTCCACCAGCACGCCAATGTTGACGACCAGGCCTTCCTTGTAGCGGAGCCATTCCATGCTCCACGGCACGAGGCTCTCGGCATGCTGCCCCGCCGGAAACAGCGTCCAGTATTCCCACGCGAGCGTGTAGGCCAGCGCGGCCGCGAGACCGATGGACGAAGTCGCCACAATGCCAGCCCAGCGGGCCGACAAGGGCCGGATAAACAAGCCGACGAGCGCAAACGACACCAGCGGCAGCGCCGGAATCAGCCAGGCATGCGCTATGACAAAACCGTGTTCCATGTTAATCCTTCAAGGCGTCCATCGACGTGACATCGAGCGTGCCCCGGCGGCGGTAGATGGCGACAAAAATGGCCATGGCGATGACCGCCTCGGCCGCGGCGACCGCGATGACGAAGATGGCCATGATCTGGCCGTCCACACCGGCTGGCGCGCGGAAATGATTGAATACGACAAAGTTCAGCGCCGCCGAGTTCAGCATCAACTCGATGGACATCAAAACCCCGATGGCGTTCCGGCGCGTCAGCAAGCCATAGACGCCGATGGCGAACAACACGCCTGAGAGCACGATCCAATGCGTCAGTCCCGGTGTCTGTGCGGCAAGAAACGTAGTCATGATTCCGGCACCCAAGCTTCTTCGTCGCGCTGCGTATGCGCGGTCTGCAACAGCCCCTCGTCGGCCAAATCACCCCCACTGGTCAACGGCTGATCCTCGGGCGCGGTCTTGCGCGCCACGACAATGCCGCCAATGGCGGCCGCCAGCAACAGCAATGAGATAATCTCAAAGGGAAGGACGTAGCCCCGCGGGCCGTAGTCCATCAGCGCCTTGCCGATGGCGACCGTGTTGTCCTCGGGGATGCCGGCGCCCGCCGGCGCCTCGAGCGGCACGCCCGCACCCAGCCCCGCCACCGCCAGGAGCAGCGCCAGCGCGGCCGCGCCCGCCAGCGCACGGCGCGACCAGTGCGGCACCTCCACCAGCACGTCCACCGTCTGCGTGAGCATGATGGCGAAGACCATCAGCACGACAATTCCGCCGACATAGACAAGGATCTGTACGCCAGCCAGGAACTCCGCGCTGAGCATGATGTAAAAGCACGCGCTCATCGCGAGTACGCCCATCAGACCCATGACTGCGCGCAGCATGCGGCGGTTGAGCACCGTCACCAGCGCCAGCGCAATCGTCGCGCCGCCAAAGAGGTAGAACAGCAGGGTGTACACCGCGGCTTGGATCATAACGCCACCTCCGCCACCGCGTTCTCCGGCGCGGGCCCATCCAGCAAGGGGACAACCTGCAACGGTTCGACGCGCGGCAGGTAATGGCCATTCAAGGGAATGGGGCCGCCACAAACTTCGCGTGGCGCCATCATCTTCCGTCGCATCTCGGCCTCTTCCTCAACCACAAAGCGCGCGGCAGCGCCGGCTTGCGTGTTCAGGTTGTAAATCAGCAGCCGTCGGTCATACACGGCATTCTCGAACTCCGGCCCCATTTCGAGCGCGTCATGCGGGCACGCCTGGACACAGGCATTGCAGAACATGCACGAGTCCATCCGCCAGATGAAGCGGTCCAGCTCGCGGTCCTCCGTGATCTCGCCGTATCGCGTGATCACCTTGATGGAACCATTCGGACACGCCTTCTCACAGTTCCCGCAGCCCGTGCACTTGTGGTACTTCACTTCTTCGTAGCCACGCAGCCAGGTGCGCAGCGTGTGCGCGTCCACTTTTGGCAGTCCTTCGTCGCGCCGTTTGAAGTCCCACGACGTAATCGCTTCCTTCATGGGCACAAACTTCAATTTCAGGATCGCCCGGTAGCGTTCGGGAAACTTCAAGGTTTTCCGGTTTTCAGGATATTGCTGCGTGATAACAGGCCCGAAGAAATATCCCAGCGTCAGGCGCATGCCGGAGAGCAAGCCGCGCAAGCCGGTGCTGAACCGCCCGCGGTAACCCTCTTTTGCCAGGCGCGGCACGATCGACACGGGCACCTCGATGCCCGCCACGCGCATCCGCGTTTCCTTCACATCGCTTGATTCAACGTGTGCCATACCGCTTCCTTCAGGCCACCGGGTAGAAGTACCAGTTGCCCAGCGCCACGACCGATGCGGCCACGAGGTTCGCGAAGCCGACCGGCAGGAGAAACTTCCATTCAAAGTGCATGAGCTGATCCACGCGCAGCCGCGGGAAGGTCCAGCGCACCCACATGATGACGAAGACAATGAACCCCGTCTTGAACGAAAACCAGACCAGAGGCGGAATGTGGTCCATCACCTCGTTGAAACGCGCCCATTCCCCCACGTGGAACGGCATCCAGCCGCCCAGGAAGAGCGTGGTTGTCAACGCCGCGACCGTGAACATGTTCACGAATTCCGCCAAGAAGAAAAAGGAAAAGCGCATGCCGGAGTATTCCGTGTGGAAACCGGCCGCCAATTCCGATTCGCCCTCGGGAATATCGAAGGGAAGTCGATTGATTTCCGCCGTGGAGGCGATGAGATGGATGAGAAATGCCACCAACCCCACCAACGGCGCGCGCCACACCCACCAGCCTTCGGCCTGGCTTTCGACAATGCCGGACAAGCTCAGCGTGCCCGCGAACATTACCACCACGAGCAGCGCCAGCGTGGCCGAAAGCTCATACGAGATAATCTGCGCGCCCGCGCGCATCGCGCCGATAAGCGACCACTTATTGTTGGAACTCCAGCCGCCGAGCAGCACACCCAGCACGCCAAAACCGCTGATGGCGCTGATAAACAGAATCCCGATATTCACGTCGGCCAATTGGGCCAGCGGGCCATAGGGCAGGAGGCCCAGCACCACGACTGGCGTCGTCAGCGCAATCGCCGGCGCCAGCAGATGCAGGACCTTGTCCGCTTTATCGGGCACGATGTCTTCTTTCAGCAACAGCTTGATGGTGTCCATCACCGTTTGCAGCAGACCGTAGGGTCCCACACGCATCGGCCCCAGCCGCGACTGAAACAGCGCTGCAATCTTTCGCTCCAGGTAAATCAGGCCCAAGCCCAGGAGTGTCACGAGCAACGCGACCACCAGCAGCGAAACCAGAATGCTCCACGCCGCGCCCCAGGTGTTCGAAGCGGCCAGTGCTGCTGTCGCGCGGTCCGCATTGGTCTGTACGGTCCAGCCCGCGCTTACGCATGCACTCAACAATGTCGGAATCAACGTCTGCATGGTCTCCACTCAGCGGTCGATGTCGGGTATGACGAGGTCAAGACTGGATTGGATGGAAATCAGATCGGCGATGCGCCAGCCCACCGCGATTTCCGTCACGGCCCAGAGGTTGTTGAAGTTCGGCGAACGGAAATGGAACCGGTACGGCGTTTCGCTCTGGCCATCAGACACCAGGTACACGCCCAGAATGCCGCGCGCGGTCTC
>JACPGD010000559.1 GCA_016182645.1 Candidatus Hydrogenedentota bacterium
AGTCCTCGTTGCAGAGTTGCGTCCGGCACAGAGACCGGACGCTACGGGACATGCCGAAGCTTTTCAACATGTTTTGTGTGCAATCCAATTGCTAATGGACTAATCTATAGTTGGCGGCCCATCTTCACACGTGTCGGGCGGGCGCGAACTCGTACATGCTCGAGGAGTCTTTCATGAGAAGAATGCTGGTTCTGGCCCTGCTCGCCTGGGTGGTGCTGAATACGACCGAAGCCAATCCCCAGGAGGCCCCCGTTGCCCCCGAGGCAGTCCCTGCGCCGGCCGAAGCGGCGGCCCCGGCCGAAGGCGAACCGTCTGCTTCCGGGGAGGCTGCCGCCGTGCCGCCTCAGGCGGCCATCCTGCCGCAACTGCTGGAGAGCGGCGATCTCGCGGTAACGTTGTCGAATCTGGAAAACGTGGTGGGGCCCTGGCGCTGGGCACAGCCCGACGGACTGCCCATCATCCAGGACATCGGCGAAAAGCTTGGCCATGCGTTCCTCGCCCAAGGCCGCGCGGACGGCGCTATCCGGGCCTTCTCGGCGGTGGCCCGGGCCGGGCGCGACCCGGTCGAGTACTTGTACCAGCTTACAGACCGCCTGACCGCGCAGGAGCAGACCCTGCTTTGGCCAAAGGGCCCCTACCTGTGCATTGAGGACTTCGAGCGCGCCGACGCACTGCCGTTCGATCGGGTGATTGACGCCCAGGGCCGGGAGGTCAAAGCGAACGCCGTGGAGTTGGAAGGCAACAATCAGCTCCTCCGTTTCTCGGTGGGTCCGTCCGTCCGGGATGGCCGCAGTTATTTCGCCTATCCCGTGTACGGTTTCAAAGTGAGCTACCGCCCGTTCGGGCTGCGCGTGAGCGTGCGCGAAGATCAGCCCATACTGACCCACGTGGTCTTGAAGCTGTGGTTGCCCGAGGCGAAGGCGAGCGAGGAATTGCGGTTGACGGAAGCCGCCGCCCAGCAGGCGAACACGAAAGTTTTCGACACCACCCTGTGGGCGCAGAGTCTGGCCCAGTTAACCGCCCAAGTGAGCCAGCGGAAGGTGGACAACCTTGCCATTACGAATATTGGCGTGGATATGCCGGAGGGCGACACGAACACGTTCTGGGTGGACAATATCGAGGTGTATTTACCTGCAAACTGGCAGGAATTGAAGCGCCAGGAGTTCACGGCCCCGGATCTGTCCGAAGTGAAATCACCGGAACAGTGGGCGCTGGCCGCGAAAGGCGGCACAGCGGCGGGTGACGCCAATTTCCAGATGCTCGACGCGCTCGGCTACCTGGGCAGCACGAACATCACGGCGAGCGACAAGATCCAGTACGTGTTCAACAATCCCGCGAAATCGTTTCAGGGGTACACCTTCTACGTGTCGGGGCACGCCCCGGCGGCATATCTCATCGACATGGATGGCAATGTGCTGCACCATTGGGAAGCCCCGCTCAACACGGTATTTCCGGACGATGAAGCGGCCCAGAAAGCCGGTGCTCGGATGTGGCGGCGCGCTTACCTGTACAACAACGGCGATGTGCTGGCCATTTATCAAGGTTTTGCGATTGCCAGGTTTGACAAGGACTCGAAGCTGCTGTGGGCGCGGAAGGGGGGCTATCACCACGCGGCGCATATTCAGGAGGACGGCGCCATTTACACGCTGATGAGCCAGCCCGAGGTGCTGCCGCGCATCAACGAAAAGAAAAACGTCTTTGCCGACTATATCGTGGTCCTCGCGCCGGACGGCACTGAAATCAAGCGCATTCCGATTCTCGATAGTTTCGAGAATTCGTATTACACGCCGCTCTTCTACAAGCGGCTCGAGTCCGCCGGTGACATTCTCCACACGAACAGCATCCACGTGCTCGACGGGTCGATGGCCGGAACGTGCGCCGCCTTCAAGCAAGGCAACATCCTGATCTCGGTGAAGTACCTCGAGTGTCTCGCCGTGGTTGATCCTGAACAGCAGAAAGTGGTGTGGTCCCTGTCGGGGATGTGGCTGCGGCAACATGAGCCAATCGTATTGAAGAACGGAAATATGATGATTTTCGACAACGTGGGGATGTGGTTTTCACGCCGGGGCGGTGTCCAGTATTCGCGCGTGCTTGAATTCAATCCGTTCACGCAGGAGGTCGTCTGGGAATACAAGGGCAGCCGGGAGACGCCGCTCTTCTCGAAACACTGCGGCAGTGTGCAACGCCTGTCGAATGGCAATACGCTTATCTCGGAAACGGAGGGCGGGCGTGTCTTTGAAGTGTCGCCGGAGAAGGAGATTGTCTGGGAACTGCACAATCCCAACCGGACCGGCGAGAACAACCAGCTCATCGCGGCCATCTTCGAGGGCGTGCGCCTGCCGCCTGATTTCCCGATTGGCTGGGCCAGCCCCGCGCCGGTGGCGCCGGTGGCCGCGGCGCAATAGGCTGCATCAGGATACGTCATTTGTGTAGCTCCCTGTTGGAAAGGGAGTATCCGGAAACTTCCATTGCAAATGGGAGCTACGGTTGCCGCGGACAGACTACCACCCCATTGAGGCGCCGTCTTTGCGGGGGTCTGAACCGCCGAAGTAGCGGAGCGGTTCCTCTTCGCGCCAGATGCTCTGGTAGCCGCCGAAGGCCCCAATGTTCCGGCTGACGTTGTGGCCCATGTCCGTCAGTTTCTGGCGCAATTCGTCGGAGAAGCCGCGCTCCAGCCGGACGGAGCCGCTCGCCCGCATTTTGTCGCCGGTCTGCGTGGAACTGCCGGTGTGTTCGACGCGCGGCTGTTCGCCCGCCTGCTGGGGCGAGAAGCCGAAATCGATCATGTTCATCGCCACCTGCGAGTGGCCCTGCGGCTGGAAATCACCCCCCATGACGCCAAAGGCAAACTTGGGGCGCCCGCCCGTGGTCATGAAGGCGGGGATGATCGTGTGGAAGGGGCGCTTGTGCGGTTCGAGCTTGTTCCGATGGTTGGGATCGAGTGCAAAGGACTCGCCCCGGTTTTGGATGGGGAAGCCGAGTCCATCAGGAACCAAGTGCGAACCCCAGCCGTGATAGAGACTTTGAATGAAGGAGACCATATTGCCGTCGGCGTCGGCCGCCGACAGGTAGATCGTTTCCGACTTCGCTTCGTACTGGCCGGGCTGCACGTTCTGCGCGGCCTTGTTCGGGTCGATGAGTTTCGCGCGTTCCTTGCCATAATCCTTGCTGATGAGCCATGGCGTGGGCACGTCGGCAAAGGCGGGATCGGCGTAGTAGATGGCGCGGTCCTCATACGCCAGTTTCTTGGCCTCGATGAACAAGTGCAGGTGTTCGGCGGAATTCGGTTGCAGGCTGCCGATATCGAATTGTTCAAGGATGTTCAAGATTTGGAGCACAGCGATGCCCTGGCCATTGGGCGGGATTTCCCAGACATCGTAGCCGCGGTAGTTCGTGCCCACCGGGTCCACCCAGTTGGCCTCGTGATCGGCAAAATCGCGCAAGGCGAATTTGCCCTCGTTGGCTTCCGAGAACTTCACGATTCGCTCCGCGATTTCGCCCTTGTAGTACGCCTGCAAACCATCGCGCACGAGGATTTCGTAGAACGCCGCCAAGTCGGGATTGGTGAAGATTTCGCCAAAACGCGGCGTATGGCCGTCGACCAGAAACGTCTTGTCAAGATTGGCGAAAGAGCCCGGTTTGAATTCCCAATCCAGCGAGATGATGGGCGACACGGCGAAGCCTTCGCGCGCGTATTGAATGACCGGTGCGAAGAGCGCGGCGAAGTCCTTGCGGCCAAACTTTCCGTGGAGCAGGTCCCAGCCGCTGACGCAGCCCGGCACGTTCCAGGCCAGCGGGCTGTAGGACGGAATCTCCTTCAGCCCCAGTTTCGCGGCATCTTCGAGGTTCCAGGCGTAGGGCGCGCGGCCACTGGCATTGACGCCAAAGAGCTTTTGGTCCTTCTCGCTCCAGACAATGGCGAACAGGTCGCCGCCCGGCCCGCAATTCATCGGCTCGACCAGGCTCAGCATGGAGTTGGCGCAAATAGCGGCGTCAATCGCCGATCCGCCCGCCTTCAGAATGTCCACGCCGGCCATGCTCGCCAGCGGCTGGCTCGTGCAGACCATGCCATGCCGGCACGCGACGGTCGAACGGTTCTGATTGCGATTGTTGACGATGTCGAGGTTCACTTGCATACCGCCTCCTGCCGCTGTCTCTTGCGCCCCCGCTTCACCCAGCACCCCCGCGCCCAACGCCGCGGCCGCGGCGGATAATTGCATGAAAGTTCGACGATCCATACTGTTCTCCTCGTTCAGGTGGCGCACCGTGGGGTCTTGGCCAAAGAAGTGGAAGGATGTACATCGAGCGTTAGGCGCTGACCGAGGGCAATCGCCATTTCAACCATGATATTCAAAGTGAGGTCGGTGCGTTCACTGAGAACCAGGTTCAGATGATTCTTGGATTTGCCAATGCGCCTTGCAAGTTCAGTTCGGGAAACTCCCTGCGCCGCCATCTGTTCCAGTATGTGTTCAACATATGTCGCTGATAGGTAGTCCTTCACGAAGACTGGATCATCATCCAGATCACCTCCAGAGGATAGACTTTCGATTAACGCTGCTATCGGTCTAACGTCTTGGAATAAATCCGTGGTCTTTTTCTTCTTCTTGGACATGCTTCCAGTCGATCGGTTTCACGCCGTTGATTTCTTTCGCTTGAGATAAAACATTGCAGTCTGCGTTCCCTCCCCACGCACTTTGTACGCCGAACCACCATCCGTCACAAGCGTCTCAAACTCGTCATGTTGGACAGTGACTCGATACTGCATGGGCGGCAGCACCATGGTGTACTGTCCGAGGGCATCCGTCTGCCCTAAGAAACTCCGTCCATCCGCGCCCTCAAACGTGAGTTTCACCCAAGGGATGGTTGGGCCAATGCTTCCGTCCGGGAGGCGTTCATGCACTTTGCCTCGGAGGCCATTTGGACCCGGCTCCGCTCGCGGAACACTTGCAGCGGGCGAACTCGCGGCCCGGACATTCCCGGCCGGTGCGCCGATGCCCGCCGGTTCGTCAGCCTTCACCTCTAAATTGCCTGCTCCACCAATGTTCAAATAACACGCTGCGCACATGAGCAACAGCAGTGCACCTGTCAGGGTCTGTGCTCCTCGCATAAGCTGTCCCCCCCTTTCTGGTCGTGGCTATCACGTTCTCTGGCGAGTATATCACGCCTCCAATTTGACCGTTTCATGACATCATATTCTATCATGTTGCCTTCTGTTGAACCGCGGAAGAGTGCCGAAACGCATAATCAAGGTTCTTGGTCTCTTCGTGAGGTGCTGGCATGGTTCCGTATTCCATCCCGCCCGCGCGTTCCAACCGAGCGCGGCAGAAAGCGCGTGCCGCGGAATCGGGAGCATGTTGAATCAAGAGATTTGCCTGTATCGCCAAGGCCAGTTGTTCTACCACATAGCGGGCTTGGGCTTCGCGATCTGTTGCTCCGTGAAGATTCTCTTCAAGGCTCTTCAGGCGCCGATCATAATGCGGATCCGCGCCCGACGCAGTCTTCAGTTCCTGAAGCAGCGCGGGCAGTGCCTCGGGCTCGCGGGCGATGGCGCGCAGGACGTCGAGGCAGATGACGTTGCCGGAGCCTTCCCAGATCGAGGAGAGCGGGGCCTCGCGGTAGAGGCGCGGGAAGATGCTTTCTTCGACATAGCCCGCACCGCCGAGGCATTCGAGGGCTTCGTAGACCATAGCGGGGGTCCGCTTGCAAACCCAATACTTCGCGATGGCGGTCATGAGCCGGACGAGCGGACGCTGGGCCGGGTCCGCGGCGGCGGCGTCGTAGCCGCGGGCGAGGCGGAGCATGAGGAGCGTGGCGGCCTCGGATTCGAGGGCGAGGTCGGCGAGCACGTTGCGCATGAGCGGCTGATCGATGAGCAGCTTGCCGAAGGCGCTACGGTGACGGCAATGATGGATCGCCTGGACGAGCGCCTGCCGCATCAAGGCGGCCGAGCCGATGACGCAGTCAAGTCGCGTGTGGTTAACCATTTCGATGATGGTCGGCACGCCGCGCCCCTCTTCCCCCACCATCCGGGCCCACGTGTCCAAGAATTCGATTTCGCCGGAAGCGTTCGAGCGATTGCCGAGTTTGTCTTTAAGCCGCTGAATGAAGACGCGGTTCTTCGTGCCGTCTGGGAGCCAGCGCGGCACGATGAAGCAGCTTAGCCCGCCGTCCGATTGCGCCAGCGTCAGGAAGGCGTCGCACATGGGCGCGGAGCAGAACCATTTGTGGCCCGTGAGCAGGTACTCCTCCCCCGGTCCCTCGGCGCCGATGGCGACGGCCTGGGTCGTGTTGGCGCGCACGTCGGAGCCGCCCTGCTTCTCGGTCATGGCCATGCCCATGATGCACCCGGTCTTTTCTTGGGCTGGGAGGAAGCGGGGATCGTAATCAAGCGAGGTGATGCGCGGGAGCCATTCCGCGGCGATCTCTGGTTGCGCGTGCAGTGCGGGCGCGGCGGCAAAGGTCATGGTCAGCGGGCAGCCCACGCCCGCCTCGACTTGGGTGAGCAGAAAATGCTTCACGGCGCGGGCGACGTGCGCGCCGCGCTTCGCCTCGCGCCAGGGCAGGGCATGCACGCCCTGTTGCACGCCCGCCCGCATCAACTCGTGCCAGGCGGGGTGATACTCGATGACGTCGAGGCGGTGGCCAAAGCGGTCGTGCGTGCGGAGGACGGGCGTGCAGGTGTTGGCGAGAAAGCCGAGCTTGATGAAGTCGGCCTGGCCGGTTTGTTGCCCGAAGGCGAGGAGATCCGCGTCGGCCCAGGCGGCGCCTTCGCGCTTAACGCCTTCGCGCAAGACGGTGTCAGCCGCGTAGGGGTTGTACTTCTCCAGGGGGGGTGGTTGGTTGAGCACCTCGTGCGTTTGATACGGCGACGACGTTTCCTCGATAGCCATACAGCCTCCTTGGTAGTGCCGCGCTCGCCGAGCGCGACACTTTCGGACACAACCGCCAACAAGCGCCAGACTCAAATCGGTACAGCGCCCGGCGAGCGCAGCACTTTCGGGCACAACCGCCGACAAGCGCCAGACTCAAATCAGTGCCGCGCTCGGCGAGCGCGGCACTACTCGAAGCGCTCGTTGTTGAGGCACTTTTGGTAGATCTCGATGGTCTGGCGCGCGAGATTGTCCCAGTTGAGTTCCGTCTCGATCAGTTCTCGGGAGCGGCGGCCCATGTCGCGCCGCAAGGCATCATCGCGCACGAGCGTGAGCATTTTTTCCGCGAGGTCGTGGCTGTTGCCCCGCTCGAAATTGAGGCTGTTCTTATTGGCGGACGAATACTTGGTGTAGAGCAAGTCGGGTTGGATCAGCGCAACGCCGCAGGCGGCCGCCTCGATGACCGTGCAACTCCAATCGCCCGGCCAGATCCCGACGTCCGCGGCGGAATAGTGCGCGGTCAGTTCGTCGTGGGGCAGGAAATCTATCCAGTTGACGTGATCTTGAATACCTCGGCGGGCGATGATCGCCTGCAGTCGCGCGCGGTACTCGGCAGGGGCGTTCCCAATCATAATCAGATGCGCGCGCTCCTCCTGCGCCACCACGTCTCCCATCGCCTCGAGCAGGATGTGGGTGTCCTTCACTTCGGTGATCTTGCCGGAATTGACGAAAACCACGGCGTCCTCGGCAATGCCGTACTTCTTGCGTGTTGCGCGCCCGAGGCCCTCGTCGCGTTTGAATTCCTCGGGGTCCGCACCCAGATGGTTGAGCGTGGTGCAGGCACGCGGCACGCCGAGTTCCGTCCAGAGGTACTCGCGCACCTCGTGCGACATGGGCAGCACGCGCTTGACCCGGCGCAACAGTATCGGCAGTAGTAGATACTTCTGGAGGCGGTAGAAGACCCATTTCTTCCAGGTGTATGGGACTTTGTTGAAGTAATTGTTGTGGTCATCAACGATGACATTGCGCCCGCGGAAGAGGTTGCCCCAGAGCACCTGGTAGGTCAGCATGCCGTTGATGCAATGTGCATGGATGACATCGGGATTAAAGCGCCCGATCTCTTTCCAGAGCTTCGGCAGGTACACCCACCAGTGGGCCGGCCATTCCCAGGAGACCGGCAGGCGCAGCACGTCGATACCGTCTTCCTGGTAGCGTCCCGCGCCGACGATCCGCTTGTTTTCCGTCCATTTCATCGTTTCTTTGTAGTTTGGATGCGGCGGGTAGCGGTCGGAGGTGAGCAGCATCACCTCATGCCCGAGCCGTTTCTGGGCCGCGGGGAGATAGTTTTCCTGATAGCCCATCTTGGGCTGATGATAGGGCGTGACATGAAGAATTCGCATGCAAACAATAACCAGTACTGACAATGCGTCTGAGAGCAGGAATCAAGTGCGCGGAGGACGTGATCGGCAAGCTGGTATTCTAACGGCGCGGGGAGGCCGCCGCAACACCGGCAACGCTTCGCGGCCTCGCCTGCCCCGTGATAAAATGTGCTTCAATTCAGGCAACCTAGAGGCCGTACCGTGGAAGTTTCGCAAGAAGCAGAACCCTTTTCCCTCTTCGATGGCTTTTTTGTGTTCGCCGGTTTCTGCCTGGGCGCTTTGACGCTGCTTGCGGGGCTGGTACTCCTGCTGATCGAGCCGCACTATGGCGCTTTGGTGCTCGGCATGCTCGGCGGCGCGGTGGCCGCCGTGTCGATTTTCGGGGTTGCCGGCAGCTTGGCTGTGCTTCCGGTTGCGTGCTCCTTCTTTCTGATGGTCCGCTTCGACGAGGGACTGGCCCTGCCCCTCGACGAAGTGATCCAGATCAAGCACAGCTATTGGTTCCCGCTGATGGCGCTGTTCCTACTGTTTTTGTGGAGCCGGTGGCAACGTGATTCTTCCAAGCCCACGCTAGACGCGCCTCGCCTGAGCGTCCCCCTGGTATGCTTCGGTCTCTTCGGGCTGCTCACCATTCTCGTGAATCACCTGCTCGACACGCATGTCCCCGCGCGCGAACTCCTCGGGGAGTTCCTGGCGCTCGGCATCATCGTCACCCCGGTCCTGTTCGCCCTCGTATTGCCCACAACGATGCTTTCGCCGTTTCGCACGTTGCTGTGCCTGCGCTGCATCGTGTTCTTCGGCGGTGTGGCCGGGCTGATCATGAGCATGTTCGGGCTGCTTCCCTCGAGCGTGCTCGGCCTGCTCGGCTGGACGGGCGGCACCGGCGGGACCGTGGACCTCATCCGCGGCCGGCTGCCGCTGGGACATCCCAACACCGTGGCCGCGGTCATGCTCCTGCTCATGCCCTCGGCGGTCATACTCGGTCTGGGCGACCGGCGCGCGCTGTGGCGCGCGATGTACCTGGGCTGTGCCGGGTTCATGTTCTGCGGCACGCTCTTTTCGCTCTCGCGCGGCGCGCTGTTGTGCATGACACTGACCGTGGGCGCGTCGCTGCTCTACCTCTGGAGCACCTGGCAGGGCGTGCGACGGCTGCTGGGAACGTTTTTCATCGCCGTTTTTGGGCTGGCGCTGGTGGGCGTTGCGCTGTACTTGTTCACGCAACGGGACTTCAGCCGCTTCTGGTCGCGCGGGTTTTATGAAGAAGCGTCCGTCGAACGCCGGATGGACAGCATGACCACGGCGCTCTTCGTTTGGAAGGACCACCCGCTGCACGGCGCCGGCCCGGACGCGGTCTACCCTCGTCTCGAACTGCGGCCAGGATGGATACCGCCGCTGGCGGATGTGATCAGCCCCATTTTTTTCTATGAGGGACACACGACCGCCGAGACGCCGCATAATTTTTATCTCACCGTCTTTGCCGAGTTCGGGCTGATAGGTGCGGCATTCTTCTTCTGGTTGCTGTGGCGGCTGTTCCGCCGGCTCTGGCGAGCGCGCCGGTTGCCGGAGTTGACGTTGCCGGAGCGGCGGCTGTTCACGGCGGTATTGCTTGGGCTCTGTGCGTTCTTGATGATTGGCATGTTTGAAGCCGTGCTGATGACCAGCGTGCGCGCCAATCTTGTTTTCTGGATCTTCGCGGGACTCGCCCTGCGCTACGCCCGGATCAAGGAGACGGGTCTGACCAATCGGGCGGAGAACTAACGCCGCGCAGCGGTCACCGTTGTGAGCAATTCCTGGAGTCCCGCGCGATCCAGTGACTTCTGCCAGTGGATTTGCGCGCTTTCCAGGACCCCCTGGCCGTACTCGTCGTAGTTGGCGAAACTCGCCAGCGAG
>JACPGD010000560.1:0-2492 GCA_016182645.1 Candidatus Hydrogenedentota bacterium
AACATCGCCGAGGTGCTCGATATGACGGTCGAGGACGCCTTCGAGTTCTTCCGGCACATTCCCCAGATTGCGCGGCCACTCGAAACCTTGAATGACGTCGGCCTGAGCTACATCAAGCTCGGACAGGCCGCAACGACGCTCTCCGGGGGTGAGGCGCAGCGCGTAAAACTCGCGACCGAACTGGCGCGGCGCCAGACGGGCCGCACGCTCTACATCCTGGACGAGCCCACGACCGGCCTGCATGCCGTGGACGTGGACAAGCTCCTCCGCGTGCTCCATCGTCTCGTTGACCACGGCAACACGGTCATTGTGATCGAACACAATCTGGACGTCGTGGCGACCGCGGACTGGATCGTGGACCTTGGTCCGGAAGGGGGCGACGGCGGCGGCAGGGTGCTCACGAGCGGCCCTCCACAAGAGGTAGCCCGCTGCAAACACAGCTATACCGGCGAGTTTCTGAAGGCTAAAGTGCTGCCCAAGGCCCGGATGAAGACAGCCAACGTCTGACTTCGGCCTCGCCGTCATTCCGAACGAATGTGAGGAATCTCATGCCACACCGGCCTGATATTTGGGCAACCGCAATTCGAGATTCCTCACATTCGTTCGGAATGACGGAGTTTAGGTCATTCCGCAACAGGAGCTAACCGCCGGGATTTAGGTTGATTACACCACGCGGCCACAACACTTCTTGTACTTCTTGCCACTGCCGCAGGAACACGGTTCATTCGGGCCAGGACCGGCCAGAGTAGCGGTCAGCGGCTGGGGCGCTCCTGGCTGCAGATGTGGGATATTGCCGGCTTCTCTGAGGATCTGGTTCAAGAACTCCTCCATCGGCTCGGCCATGTCTTGATCAAAGTAGGTGTTCCACTCGGCACGGTGGTCCATGAGTCGCCGGGCCATGCGGAATACGTCTAGTGGTCTCTTCTCCACCATCGCTGGCAATAGCATGAAATGGGCTTCGATCGCATAGGGGTCGGCCGCGATACACTGTTCGGCGGCCTTGCGCTGGGCCGCCCGGTTGTTCACGTCTCCATAATGAAGAGCGAGCAACATCAGGGCCGCTGCATTCCTAGGGTGAAGCTCCAGGAACTTGTCCAAGAACTGTTTCCGTTTCGAGGGATCGAAAAACGGTGCGTCCAGCGGGAAGCCATGCTGGAAATGCAGGGGGCCGGTATAGACATTGCCGCTGGCGACATAGAGACTCGCGATGCCAGCCAAGACCTCAAGCGAAACCTCTGCCTCTTCTGAAAGGACCAACGTGCCGGTCTTTCCGCATTGTGGGCACGTGCCCGGCGCCGGTACGGAAAACGTGAGTTCGTCAGCGCCCGCCACATCAATCCGGGACACCAACCGTTCATTGCGGAAACCGCACGCATCACAATCCAACTCGAGCGGCCAAGCGTTGGCACGCATCTCGCCCATTTCGCTCTCCAACTGATCGCGTTGCTGTCTGCGCGCCTCGATTTCCGGCCGTTCCTTCAGTGGCACGCCCAACACCGTGCACAGGGTGAGACAGGTTGTGTCCAAACAGTCGTTGTTACGGGAAAGATCTTGCACGAGAGGCGGAATCAGCCGTGCATCCGTCATGGTCAAAGCCGCATCGCACCAAGTCCTATAATGCTTGAGGCGCGCCAGGGGCCAGATTCGGAGGAGAAAATCAACGGTGGATGCGCCCCCGATAACCGTCAACGGCGGCAACAGGAAATCAAGTTCGTCCAGGTCCTCCTCGTCCCATGCCTGGATGAGGTTCTGCTCGAAGGCCGGGCCGAGCCTGACTATTTCGCGCTGCAAGTCAGTGTCCCATTCCTCGTTGACCGCAACCTCGAGCAGGCTATGCACCGCCTCCGGCGCCTTCAGCCGGGCCAGGGCCACCGCGAGATTGGTGCGGCTTCCGGCATCACCCGCATCAATCCGTTCCCGCAGGTCTGCAAGTACCTCCTCGCGCGGCGCGTTTGCCAAGCATTGATATAGCCCCTCTGTCAGCGGGTGCCAAGCGAAGACAAAGTCCTGATCAAGCAGTTCCAGGCAATCTTCGGGTGACAAGGTGTCCGGCTCCAGCTTGGCCCGAGCGCAGCAATGCATCGTCATGGCCAGCAGAATTAGTCCCGCGACGCGGGTCTGGGTAGTACTGCTCTTCTTGAAATGCTTCGACAGCACTTGCACGAAAGGGATGAGGTGCGGCATGGCCGCGGCCATTCTCGCCTCCGCAACTGCCGCCAGCCGCCGCTCCCACCCCTCCTTGCTTGAGAAGACCGCCCAAAACTCTTCAGTCATCAGCGAGGGGTCTGAAAAGCACTCTGCAAGCTGGTGGCTCGGCTCATCAGAATCCAAAGTAGCTCTCCGCATGAGGTCCCACCATAGATCATCGATGGGAGCGGCCCGGCAAATCTCGGTGGTAAACCCTAGGAGTTCATCAGGTTCGTCTTCAACGACGTTGAATAGCAGGTCCACCAGAAACGCGGGTTCATAGCGGAGGAGCAACCACACCCCGC
>JACPGD010000560.1:2557-4735 GCA_016182645.1 Candidatus Hydrogenedentota bacterium
GTTTGACACGCTTCACCAGGGGCGGCAGCAGCAGGAGCAGCCTGTCCGGTGCAATTTTGGCCAAGATCCGGGTTATCGCAGGTACGGTGAGCGGAGTGCCCTCCTGCCACTTCTCGATCAGGTACTCGATGCATTGCGAAAAGTGCTCTGCAGGCAGGTATCCGCAGAGATCCTGAAACTCACCGGGCTTCAGATGGGAAAGGACCTCGGACAGTTTCTCCCGTGGAAGCAGGGCCGCTGCCCATGACTGCCCGGCATCAGGCTGCATGTGCGACTGAGAGAGTTGGTTAAGCGCCCAAGCAACAACCAAGGGGTCTTGAAGTTGTGCTTGCAAGCGAGAAAGCTCGTCTGCGGGAATGTTTTCAGCTCGGTTCCACGGCATGGCTCAAATGACCTCCCGATGATCTGCGGGTTTGAGTTAGAGTGGCAGGCGATCCTTCGCTGTGCTCAGGATGACCGTACGTTGTTGCGCTGGCGGCGGCCCTCTGAACCGCAGCTGGGCAGCCGGACTGCTGGGTGGCTGTGTCCAGTATCAGGGCACCGGGATTGGCCCAAAGGCCGGTACCGCCATATTGGCCGCGTCCACGAGATTGCAGTAGGGGTTGAGGCCCCAACCGTACCAGAGATGCGGCGTGTCGGGCCATTTTGAGATCCAGAGCAGCACGGCGTTGGGATTGTCCGGCGCGATTTCCTGCTTGTAGATCGCCTGGACCGGTTCAGGAGTGGGGCCTGTGTTCAGGTCAAAGCCGGACACGCGTCCCTGGGCCTGCAAACCGCCGTTCACATTCGTAAACGTCACGCGGAGGTGTTCCCCTTCGGGCGCCGAAACGCGCTCGATCTTCTCAAGCCGAGGCCCGGTCAGCGTGGGCGCGCCGAAGAGAAAATGCTCCGCCACACTCGCCAGACGGAATCCCAGGGTCTTGAGGCCGGGCGTGCCGACGTGGATGAGATCGTCTAGGGCCAGATCAATCGACGCGACCATCGCGCTGTTCGGGATCTCCGGTTCCACCGAGAGTTCTTCCATCTGGATCTGGTTCCACGTCTCGGGCGACGGGTCCGGATGGACGAAGCGGCTGATCTGGACGTAATAGAACGGCAACTCCGGCAGAGCGAGGTCAGCACGAATAGACGCCACAAGCGCCTTCAACTTCTCCCGGTACACCGGCACAAATTCCGGGCCGGCGTCAGATTCGCCCTGATACCAAATAACGCCGCGCGCCACGCCGCCCGCCGCGCGCACCGAAGTCAGCATCGAGCCGTAGAGCGACGCACCGCCTTGATCGCGCAAGGCCGGGTCCCACTGCGCCATCGAGGTGCCGCCATGTCCTGTCGCAAGCAGCCCCACGGGCCGGTTCGTGCGCCGCACCATCTCCTTGGCGAAGGGCAGGCCCAGCCCCGCCCCTTTTGGCCCGGCGTTGGCCGCATCGATGGCCGCCTGGCGTTCCTCCGGCGTCTTCGCGGCATCGAAATGGATGGGATCGGGTGATTCCGCCAGCACGTGCAGCGGGTCCTTCGCCACGCGCCACGTGCGGTTCATCGCAAAGACATGCACGCGCGGATCGGGTTCTTCGGCCCCGGCCAGGTTGCCCACCCCCTGCATGTTCGACTGCCCCGCGAGGATCCACAGGTCGCCCACGAGCACGTCCGCCACGGCGGCTTCCTCCACCGCCGCGCCCGCCGCGTCCACCACCCGCACCTGCACCTGGTACGGCCCGCCCGCCGCCACGCCCTCGATGGCCCCCTGCCACACGCCATTTTCGGCCGTGGCAATCTGGGTCCATGGGGTGACTTCCGTCTCGCCCGACATCACCCGCGCCTGTACCGGACCCGCCGCGCCCGCCGCGCCGCTCATGGAGAACCGCCCCAGTCCGGCAGCGTCGCACTGCACCACTTGGTTCGCGACCAGCCCGGCATCCACACTGAGCGCAAGCGCCCCAAAACAAGGCATCAATAGACTGCACAGAAATAGGATCAGGCGAGAAGCCTCTGGAAGGGTTGCCCCCTTCTTCCTCCAGCTTCCAGCCTCCAGCCTCCAGCCCAAAAATAAAGACATGCTCATACCCTCAGAAACGTGGCCCCGGAAAGGAAAAACCGTATTCTACGGGTCACACCGGCGCAACGCAAGGTAAAGAGAACTGACACAACTGCCACATCGTCAAGACAACGCGAACACGCGGA
>JACPGD010000082.1 GCA_016182645.1 Candidatus Hydrogenedentota bacterium
AGTCTTCTTAATAATCCCCATCATTTTGTCCGGGTCCGTGCGTGCGGCGAATTCGGTAATGTGGTATTGCAAGAAGACCAGACAGGCAGCGTCTTCGAGCGATTGCGTGTCTGGGTCGCGCGTCAGTTGCTTCTTTTGCAGCAGGAAGCTCATCCGCTCAATCGTTTCCTGGTCATACCCCACGTCCCGCAGGATGGCGGCCGCCGTGTCCGCGTGAAAGCGATACAGTCCCTTGCGCCACATCAAGTAGCCGGTGCGATCCATCGGGTACGACTCGCGCGGGACCTCCCAGCGCCGGATATGCTGCGCGCGCGCCGCCAGGCGCAAGGCTTCTGGCGCATCCGGCCGCAGCTTCTCCAGCCACGCCGACATGCGCCGCCCATAGATGAGTTCCTTGGGCACTGTCCCCCCCTCGACCAGTTCCTCACGCGGATCTTCCGCATTGGCGGCATCAATCCGGTTTATAGCTTCCTCATAACGGCTCATCACGATACCCCCGGTGTTCGACTTGTTTCCGTTCCCCAGATTTAGGCTGATCCGGGCAAGAGAATGCAACCGGCTTTGCGTGGGACGGCGAGATTCGCTAAGGTACACGCGCGCAACTCGGGCCTGCGCCCGCCCACGGCAACGCCGTGGCGCCGGGCGCCTACGAAAGGAGTGTCGTGCCGGGGCTTCACTTCATCGACATCGGCGTGATCGTGGTGTATCTCACCGCGATGGTGGGCATTGGGGTGTACTGCTCGCGCCGCCAGACGTCCGCCTCGGAATACTTACTGGCCAACCGCAGCGTGGGCTGGTTTGCGATCGGGCTGTCGCTTCTGGCCTCACTCAATAGCGCCGCCGATTACGTCATCGGCCCAGCGCAAATCCTCGAATTCGGCTTCATGAACTTTGTCTGGATCATTCCCGTGTTCCTCTCGTTCCCGTTCATCTTCGGCCAGTTCATCCCCTTCTACAGCCGGCTGCGCGTCTACAACTGTTATGAGTACCTTGAGCGGCGCTTCAGCCTGGCGGTCCGCCTGCTGGTCACGTCTCTGTTCATTGTCTGGCGCATCACCTGGATGGGCGCCACCATCTACCTGCCCGCCTATGTCCTGAATATAGTCATGGGCTTTGACCTGTACTGGACGATTCTCCTGCTCGGCCTCATCACGACAGTCTACACGGCCGTCGGCGGGGTTCGCGGCGTCGTTTGGACGGATGTTTCGCAGGCGTTCATCATGTTTATCGGCCTGATCTTGGCCGTCTGGCTGGTGATTGAAAAGATCCCCGGCGGCTTCGGCGAGATGTGGTCGGTCTCGCGCGACAAAGGGTTCATGTACTTCACCGCGAAGATCCCGGAAATGGCACAGGCCGAAAGTTGGTGGGAACGCTTGCAGGTGTATTTCTCCGCGCCGCTCACGTTCTGGTCGATGATAGTCGTGGGCACGCTGTCAAAACTCACATCCTATGGCGCGGACCAAGTGATGGTGCAGCGCTACCTGTCGTCGCGCTCGCTCGATGACTGCAAGCGCGGTTTTGCCATCAACACCGTCGCCTACATTATTTACTCGGTCCTGGGCATTGCCCTGGGCATGGCCCTGTTTGCCTATTTCACCTTGAACCCGCTGCCGCAAGGCGCCACCTATGAGTACATGTTCCCCTACTTCATCGGCAATCACATGCCTCCAGTGATGAAGGGTTTGATTATTGCCGCCATCTATGCCGCGGCCCAGTCCAGTGTCAGTGCCGGCGTGACCGCGGCGACTTCCGCCATCTACACGGATTTTTATCTGCGCCTGGGCTACGGTCACGTCTCCGCGGAAGAACAGGACGCCGGCCTGACGGAGTGGAAGAAGGTCTGGTTCGCGCGCATTTGCGCCTTGTGCCTGGGCATCTGTGTAACGTTATTCGCCTGTGAATTCAAGGACCTCGCGGAGAGCGGCGGCCTTTTCGCGGCCTTCCGCAAGGTGGTTGGTATTTTCGAGGGACTGCTCATTCCCATCTTCCTCCTCGGCATGTTCTCGAAGCGCGTCAACAGCACCGGTGTGCTCGCGGGAGCGCTGTGCGGGTTTGCCGCTTCTTTTTATTGGGGGTTCTACACCAGTCTTGGCTTCAGTTGGAACACGGCCGTCGCGTTCCTAGTCACCATGCTCGCGGCGCACGTGGTCAGCCTGTTTACGGCCGCCCCCGAAGCCGCTAAACTGGACTGGCTCTGGCGCGCGGTAATGGAGCGCGAACCCGTCACGGCCGCGGAGGGATCAACTTGAGACGCAGTCCATGCTTCTTGATCGCGGTCGTGGCCTGGGCGTGGCCCGTGTGGACGGAACCTGTTGATCTGGGTTCGGACCGCCATCTTTTCCTGGACACATCGCTGATCGAGCAACTGGAGCAGGCGGCACTCACCGTTAACCCGCCGCGGAACGTGGACCTGGTGCTAATCGCCGACAGGCCCTGGGAGCGGGGCGGCATCACCGGCTATGGCAACGTCCTCTATGATCCGGCCCTCGGCGAATACCGTCTGTACTACGTGCCGGTAAGCTGGGATGTTTCGCCGGGCTTCTGCTACGCGCTGGCGATCTCCAAGGACGGGGAGCACTGGGAGAAGCCGTCGCTGGGCGCGGTGGAATGGAAAGGCACGACGGACAACAACATCGTGATTTGGGGCCAGCGCGAAGGCACCGTGCTCCTTGATCCCAATGCGCCGCCCGAACGCCGTTACGCGATCATCTCGAGCAATCCCGAATTGAAGACCCGGCTGTTCACCTCGCCGGACGGCATTCACTTCACGATGGACGAACGGCCAATTTCCGCGCTGCACTCCGACAGCCAGATCTCGACGTTCTGGGACGCGGACCAGCACTGCTACTTCCATTTTCCGCGGCTGGTCCACGAGGGCTTTCGCGCCACGGGCGTCGTCACGACCAACAGCCTGGATCAAGCATGGCCACAGGACATCCCGCTGGTGTTGTCGCGCGACGCGCAGGACCCGCCGGAACTGGACCTGTACACCAACGCCTGCCAGAAGTATCCGCTGGCCCGCGGCGCCTACGTGGGCTTCCCCGCGCCGTACTACCACTATAACCCCGAGGCGCGCAGCTACCTCAACGCGCCCACGCTGGCCAAGGGCGGCAAGACCAACGACGGGACAATTGAGTCACAACTCGCGGTGAGCCGCGACGGTCGCGGCTGGACGCGCTACCGCACGCCCTATATCGCCTTGGGCAACTACGACGGCCTCGACGTCAAGATCGCCCAGATGGTTCCCGGATTTGTGCTCAAAGACAACAAGATCTACCAGTACTTCATGGGCTACACATTTACGCACGGCGACACGCAGGTGCGTTACGGGCAGGGCGGCCGCGAATTGGGCGGCGTCTTTCGCGCCGAACAGCGCGTGGACGGGTTCGTCTCGCTGGATTTCGCGTATGAAGGCGGTACGGCGACGACCAAGCCCTTTACCTTCGCCGGACAGCGGCTCCTGCTGAACCTGAACACCTCTGCCAGCGGACAGGCGCAGGTGGCGATGCTGGACGAAAGTGGGAACGAGTTGCCGGGTTTTGGCCTGGCCGACAGCCGCATCATCAACGGCGACTACCCGGACGCAACGGCGGCGTGGAAAGACGGCCAGTGGAACGTCAGCGCCTGGGAAGGCAAACCCGTCCGCCTGCGCTTTGTGTGCCGCGGAACGAAGCTGTACTCGTTTCGGTTCGCAGCCGCCAGCCCAAAATAGGAAGTAGAACTTAACCCGATACATGAGCACATCCGTCCCATCTTTCTCATCCCTCCCATCCCTCCCAATCGTCGACATTGGGAAGGGCGAACCTGATTTCCACACGCCCGATCACATCAAGCGGGCCGCCCATGAGGCCATCGACGCAAACTTCACCAAATACACGCCGCAACCCGGCATCGATGCCTTGCGGGAGGCGGTTGCGGCCAAGTTTGAAGGGGAAAACGGCATTCGCGTCAGTCCCGCCGACGTGGTTGTTTCCTGCGGCGGCAAACACAGCGTTGAGCAGGCCATCCGTGCCACGATTGGCCCGGGGGACGAGGCCGTTATTCTGACGCCGCATTGGTTTGCCTATCCGCATCAGGTACACCTCGCGGGAGGCCGGCCCGTACTGGTGCCGCTGGATGAGACGCATGGATACGCAGTCAACGCCACCGCCGTGCGCCGGGCCATCACGCCCAAGACGCGCCTGCTCATCATCAATTCCCCCGCCAACCCCACAGGCGCGGTCTTTTCACGCGTGCAACTCACGGAGCTTGCCGCACTCGCCGTTGAGCATGGCCTGCTTGTCCTGTCCGACGAAGTCTACGAACGTCTGGTCTATGAAGGCGCGGAGCATGTTTCCATCGCGTCACTCGACGACGACATAGCAAGCCGCACGATCACGGTGAACAGTGTCTCCAAGACCCACGCCATGACCGGCTGGCGCATCGGATATGCGGCGCTGCCCGACAACCTCGCGCGGCGCGTCACGGGGATCCAGCAGAACAGCACCTCGGCCCCGTGCGCCATTTCGCAACGGGCGGCACTGGCCGCGTTGACGGGAACCCAAGAGCATGTGGAACGCATGGTGGCCGCTTATGCCGCGCGCCGGAATCTCCTGCTCCGGCTGCTGAAGGATATTCCAGAGTTCAGTTCAACCGTTCCAGCCGGGACGTTCTATTGCTTTGTCAATATGGCCGCGTGGATCGGACGGGTCCTTAACAAGAGGGAGATTCGCGGGGCGGACGACTTCGCGGCCGTGCTGCTCGATGCCGCGCGGGTCCGCGTCGTGCCCGCCACGGAATTTGGCTCCGAAAAGCACATACGGTTGTCCTTCGCCGTCTCCGAAGAGGCGCTCCAAGAAGGACTAGGCCGCGTGAAATCCTTGCTTTCTTAAGCCCGTACCAAATTAGAAAGACTCCTCATGAGAATCACCGAAATCAAAAGTTTTCTCCTGTCGAAACCCCGCGACCTGCACATCGTCAAGATCGAAACCGACGAGGGCATTTACGGCATCGGCGAGGCGGGCTGCTCGACACGGGAACACGGCCAGGACGGCGTCCTCAGGCACCTGCGCGCGTTCCTCCTCGGCATGGACCCAATGCAGGTCGAGCATATCTGGCAAGTTTGTTACCGCAGCGCCTACTACGAAGGCGGGAGGGTCATCACCGGCGTCATGGCCGCGATCGACATCGCCCTGTACGACATCATCGGCAAGAAGCTCGGCGTGCCGGTATATCAATTGTTGGGCGGCGCGTGCCGCGACAAGATCTTCGGGTTTGTGACGGTCGGCGGCCTGAACGATTCTCACTGCCAAGACCGCGTCCGCGCGGCAGTGGACGAACGCTGGCCCGCCATCCGCTTTTCCCCGGCCGACAGCATTGTCCCGCGCGCGCTGCGCGTGGATCCCACGTTGAAAGACACCACGAATGTCTTCGACGTGCGTGAATCGATGGCGGCGACGGCCGAACTCTACACGGACATCTGGCAGACGACGGACAAGCGTGTCGCGCTCGGCATCGACTATCACCACCGCTTCTCCGTCGCGGAGGCCGCGCAATTCTGTCAGATGATCCCGCGCGGCAGTTTGAGTTTCCTCGAAGAGCCGATCCGCAACGAAAACCCGGAGGCCTACGCCACCCTGCGCACCATGACCGACGTCCCGTTTGCGATTGGGGAAGAATGGCCGAGCAAGTGGGCCGCGCTGCCCTACATCGAGCGCGGCCTCACCAATTTCGCCCGCGTCGATATCTGCTGCATCGGCGGATTGACCGAGGCAAAGAAAGTCGCTGGCTGGTGCGAGGCGCACTACATCGATGTGATGCCCCACAATCCCATCGGGCCCGTTTGCACCGCCGCAACGATCCACTATGCTGCCGCCATCAACAACTTCAATTGGGTCGAAATGGTCCCGGCTTTCAATGAAGGCGCCTCCGACGTCTTCCCCGAAATGCCCAAGCGCCAGGGGACTCACTACCCGCTGCCCGTGCGTCCCGGCCTTGGGGTCGAATTCGACGAAGACGCCGCGTTGAAGTACCCGATGACGTTCTACGAACACCCCCACCTGCAGCGCCCGGATGGCAGCTACACCAACTGGTGAGCCTTCGCCCTCGGGCGGCTACGCGCTATTCCACCGGCTTCAGCCGCAGGTAGTCCAGACCGAACATGTGGCGCGGAATTGCGTTGGGATTCGATCCCGTGATTTCGACGCGCAACACGTGCGGGCCCGCCGGCAAGTCATGCACGCCCAGGGACACCTCCGGCGTGACCGTCACGCCAGTGTCAAAGAAATCCATCGGGCTGCCCAGTTTGGCGCCGTCGAGGGACAACTGGGCCATACCATAGTCGGGGGCCTTGGTGAACGAAGCCAACACTTCCCGCCGCCCGGCTTGCGCCACCGTGAAGGTTGCTTCCAGCGCATCGCCGGCCTTGGCGTCGATCCACCACAGTTGCTCCGCGTTGCTCCACGGCCAGGCCTGGCTCGTCTGGTTCGAGAAAGAGCCGCCCGTGATCTTCACCGTCATGCCTTCGCCTTCCAGTGCGCCCTCCACGCGTTTAGGCACGGGCGGCGCCGGCAGGTCCGGCAACACCAACGATGCGGCCGCCGGCTCGGCAAAACCGTCGCGCGCTTCGGGACGCGCATACCAGTAAGCCACAGTCGATTGGCTGACCTTCGTTTCTTCCCAATGCCACACCTCGATGTCAAACTTGAATGCCGTTGTGAACGGGATGTTGTCCAGGATGTGGAAACGGTTCACCGTTGTATGGCCAAAATTGGCGGGGCCATCGCAGCGGACTTGGTTGTGGTAGGCGTGCGAGAAGAGCTGCGTATCGCACCAGGCGTAACTGAAGTAATCCTCGCTGCCCGTGCCAAAGTGGCTCGGAAAAGACTCGCCGTCCACGTAAATCTTCTCGTCGCCCTCGCCCCACCAGGCCTTCACCGGATTGGCCATGTGCAGCATGAGGCCCACGTAGCGGCCTTTTCCTTCGACTTGCAGCGCCGTCCAATCCTGGCGCGGCCGCGTGAGGATGTCGCGCTCGGCGCGCCATTTCGCGTGGAAATACAGGCTGTCCGCGTCCCAGCGGCGCGGGAGAAGATGGATGCGCCCCTCCAGCGATACCGGCCGCTGCGTGTGGTTCGTAATGCGGAGCGTGCACGCATCGCGGTACGGCATCCGCCAGTGGCTGTACATCGTGCCGTCCTCATGCACGCCGCAGGGCAGCGCCTCAAACGCGTTGATGCCGGGCGCTGTGCTGAAGAAGTCCCCCAGCGGCGCCTGCACGGCGGGCAGGGCCGCATTGTCGAAGATCACTTCAAGCAGGCATCCGCGCAACGCCGCTGGGAGGTCCCCCTCCGTGGCGGCCTTGCAGGTAAGCGTCACGATCTCCCCGGCGCCCTCCGGCGCGATCCATAGTTCCGTCGCGCCGGGCAACAATTCGAATTGATACGCCGCTTGCCAGCCGCGGCGCTTGGCATTGCTCCCGGCCGGTTCTGGCGACGCAAGCCGCTCGGCCTGCCGCAGAATTTGACGCGCCTCCCTCTGGGCCGCCGGCATCGAGAACGTTCTTACGCGCGTCCCCGCCTCATACGTACGGTAGTTGATGTGGTAATAGAAATCCGGCTGGCTTGCCGTAATCTTGCAATGTTTCGCGTAAGGAATCGGGAGATAGGCGGTCCAGCCTCGGCCGCGTGTGCCGGCGATCGGCGCGGGGCAGAAGTCCACCTTCCCGCCGAGCAAGTCCTCAAGCGACGCTTCGATTTCGGGCGCCGCCGCGCCATCCAGGTAAATGCGGCACGTCCCGGCATCGTTGGGATTCGCTGACCAGAGGCGCACCACGGCCCCCGGTCCGTCCGCGTCCATCAGCACGTACTCTTTCTCGCCGTTCCGTTCCTCGGTCCTCAGAAATTGACCGCGATCGCCGTTGGCGAACCAGTTCTCGTCCGTCGGCTGGGCCGGGTCCGTCGAGCGGCGGTCATAGCTGCTGAATTGGCGGCAGGTGTAGGCCGGGTCCGGCATTCCTGTCAATGCTTCCAGGTCCGTCATCTCTCGCAGCAGCTTTTGAAACGTCACCGTTTCTCCGCTTGTCCAAGCTCCAACCAGCAGCACTGCCAGACATCCAACCACGAGACTTCCCCTTCGTTCAGTGTTCATGTCGTGTTCCCTTAAGCTGGTGTTGGCGCTAACGCAGCTCTAAGTTCAGAAATGCCGGATTCATTGGGCTCCTGTTTCAAAATAGGGATGAAATCCGCTGGGTAACGCATGGTAATCCACGTGGCGGATTTCGGCCGAGAAGTCCCGTGAATTGTAGGTATTCCAAAAGAGGACATTCTTCTCTCTCAACTTTCCGGCGCGTGCATCGGCGATGAGGCCCGCCAGGGCTTTGCCCGTGTAGGTCCCTTCCAGCTTCATGCCGGCTTGTTGGGCCATCGCGATGGCCTCGGCGCCGCCCGGCGTGGGAAGTCCATACCCTTCGCCGAGAAATTCGTCGCGCAGTTCAAACTGCTCCGCGGGAAATGAAGACGCCGGGAACGTGGGATCCGCTTCGCGTAGCGTGGTTTGGGTGCCCTGGTACAATTTGCGTCCCTTCTCAGCGCTTGTATAGGGCGGGCTGGTCACGCGTGTCGCCATCACCTTTCTTTGCAGTCCGCACGCCCGCAACCCCAGCAGCAACCCGATACAGGTGCCCATGGTGCCGGATGCCACGTAGATCAAGCCGGGCTCTGGCAACAAGCCCGCCTCGACTTGTTGGCGCAATTCAAAGGCCGCGTTTACAAAGCCAAGGCAACCCGTGGGAGACGAGCCACCTGGCGGAATGACTTGGGGGAAACGGCCTTGCTGACGTTTCAGCCGCTGGAACTGCATCAGTGTGGCCAATGCGACCCTCTTTCGTCCGGGATACAGGTGTAGTTCCGCGCCCTGGCGGTGGGCAAACAGCAGGTTGCGCTGGACGGACGGCGCGTTCGCTTGCGGCACCAACATGGACACGCAGTTAACACCGAGCCCACGCGCGTAGAGGGCCGTCGCCAGGGCATGGTTTGATCCCGCTGCCCCAAACGTGAGGACCGTCTTCACCCCCTCCTGCACAGTGCGCCCCAGCAGAAACTCGAGCTTGCGCACCTTGTTCCCGCCGTAGAGCAACCCGCTCACATTGTCGCACTTGACGTGGAGCGTGCCGATGCCAATCTCCTGTTCCAGCGCCGTCCATCGTTCCACCGGCGTAGGCAAAGCCCCCAGTGCGATGTAGGGCAAGGCACCGCGCAGCCGCGGGTAGGTGTCAAACAGGGGAATGGTCATCTGGCGCACTCTCGGGAAGATTCGGCGGCTAAAAGTACCGTGGGAAGCGGCCCGGGTGCAAGCCGTCATGCGAGCGCGTGTTTGCGTTACCATGTTGCCGCCCAGCAAAGGAGTCTTCCATGCAGAACATGAATACTTTGATGATTCCAGAAGAAGGCGTGGACAAGGCGCTGCTGCTTGAACAAATGCGGGCCCGGCGCGAGGAAGACATCAACTGGCACGGCCACCGCGCGTTCAGTCTGGTGTTTCATCAGAACGACGCGCACGCGGAGTTCTTGAAAGAAGCGCACGGGCTGTTTTTCGAGGGCAACGGCCTCAACCCGCTCGCCTTCAAGAGCCTGAAACAGTTCGAGCACGAGGTGGTGCGCATGACCGCCGCGCTGCTCCACGGTAACGAGCGGACGGTGGGCGCCATGACTTCCGGCGGCACGGAGAGCATTCTGCTTGCCGTGAAAACCTATCGCGACCATGCCCGCGCGCACCGGCCGTGGATCCGCAACCCCGAAATGGTTGTTCCGGCCTCCGCGCATGTGGCCTTTGACAAGGCCGGCAGCTATTTCGACGTGCGGATGGTCCACGCACCGCTCGACGGTGATTTGCGCGTTAACGTCGATTCGATGCGCCGCTTGATCACGCCCAATACTATCGCGCTCGTGGGCTCGGCGCCTTGCTATCCGTTCGGAGTGGTCGATGACATCGAAGCTCTTTCAGATCTCGCGCGCGCGAAAGGCATCGGGCTCCACGTGGACGCCTGCGTGGGCGGATTCCTCCTGCCATGGATCGAACGGCTGGGTTATCCCTTGCCTCCTTTCGATTTTCGGGTCCCGGGCGTGACCTCTATTTCCGCCGACCTGCATAAGTACGGCTATGCCGCGAAAGGGGCTTCCGTTATTCTCTACCGCGGGATGGACTATCTTCGCCACCAATTTTTCGTACAGGTCGATTGGCCAGGCGGCGTTTATGCTTCGCCCAGCATCCCGGGTACGCGGCCCGGCGGGGCCATCGCGGCGGCATGGGCGGCCCTGATGGCCATGGGCGAGAATGGCTACCTGCAAAGCGCCGCAACCACGATGGAAACCGCGGCTCGGTTCATCTCTGGCATCAATGACATCCCAGGACTTCGGGTGCTCGGTACGCCGCCCGCCAGTGTCTTCGCCTTCACCACCACCGAAGCGCGGTTGGATTGCTATGCGGTCGCGGATCTCCTTGCACTTCGTGGCTGGCACGTCGATCGCCAACAGCGCCCGCCGGCCATTCACCTCATGATTAATCCCGGCCACCAACAGGTGGTTGACCAGTACCTGGAAGACCTTCGGCAGGCTGTCGACCAAGTGCGGCGTCACCCCGAGATCGCGCAATCAGGTTCCGCTCCCGCCTATGGTCTGCTGGCGGGCGTCCCGGCGCGGCGGCTCGTCGCGAAGAATGTCTTGCGCATGATGGAGAGTATGTATGGTCCCCAAGGGCAGACACCCAATCTCTCCGGTCCCGTTCCCTGGCCCGCGCGGCTGCTGCTTCGCTTGGGCGGCCTTTTTCGTGAACGCTAGTATAGGAAACGGACGTCCATTCGGGGGCTTCGCGGTTCTTGATTCGCCGCTTGCAGAGCTATTTCGTCTGTGGCATAATCAAAACTGAATAAGTTTTCAGCCGTCCTGTAGTGATTGCAGGCGTACAGTGTTCGCCAGCCAACTTTTCTTGCAAGTGGACTATTCGGAAAAGGACAAGTTATCCATGAGTTTTCACTTTAGTCCGATGAAAGCAATCCAATGTGTCTGCTGGCTTCTGGATAAATTCCCGAATAAGCGCCACAACTATACTTGCGTGTTGAAATTGCTCTATCTTGCGGACCGCGAGAGCATGATTCTGGCACGAACGCCAATCACGGGCGATATTCCGTGCGCCCTGGACAAGGGCCCATTGCTCAGCCACATTTACGACCTGGTTAAAGGCGATGTGGATGAAGAGACCCAGGCACTGTGGTCGCGCTATGTCGAGACAGACGGCTACGATATCCGCGTGGTCCTCGATCCGGGAATCGGTGATCTTTCCGAGGATGAAGTCGAAATCCTCGACAGGATCTTTCAGGAGCATGGCCAGAAAAGTTTGGGACAGTTGATTAATGAGACCCACTTGCTTCCCGAATGGGTCGAGTCCTACCGCGAAGGCACGTCAACAAAGATTCATCTGCAAACGCTTCTCCGGGCCATCGGCCACGCACAAGATTATGAAGAGGTCAGTCAGCAGAAAATTGAAGATGCGCATTTCGCAAAGATGTTTGGGGACTAGAGACCTTGGCTTTCGCACATGGGACTGCATTCGTAAACCGCGAAACCTATTCGATTCGTTCTCATCTTTGGATCGTGCTTTCGAATCCGGACTTGGATAGCGACAACATTGTTCTTGTGAATTTGACCTCGTCGGGCCCAGGGAAGGAGACAACCTGCTTGCTTCGTCCCGGCGAGCATCCTTTCATCAAACATGAGACGGTCGTAAATTACAGGGATGCGAGATGTGTTGTCTTGGAGCAATTGCGGTCCCTGCATGCGAACGGCGACATCCATTTGCGGGAAAGCGTTTCACCTCAAATCATGGAAAAGATCCTCGCCGGCGCTTCGGTATGTCGAACCATGAAACTCCGGCTAAAACATATCCTTAGGCAACAGCGTCTCATCTAGTACGGGTTGTCGTTGGGTTGTGGACGAAGAACACATTGGAGTCCTATGGGGCTGATTTGCCCTCTTCCCTCTGCCCACCCGCGTCGATGAATGGTTTGATGTTCAGGCCAAGTCCCGCACCTTCCGCAATCTTCCTTCGTGCGGAGACGAGCGCCTCTTCCGCGCCCGCGGGCACATCGGTGTTCGTCCACCAGTTCATGCGCTCCGAGTAGCACCAGACATACTGGTCGGCGGTGTAGAGCGCCCAATAGACATTGTGTTCGAACCATTGGGGCTGTTCCTGCGGCGTGAGGTAGTCGCCCAGCACTTTCATGCTGCGCAGGCCGAAGTACTGGTCGATATAGAGCGCCTGCCCAACGCGCACCTGCGCCCGGTATTTCTCGCGCAGCGCCGGATCGACAAGATGCAAGGCGCGCTGCGTGATGCGGTGGTACGCTTCGAAATAGGGCTGTGCCTCGCGGTAGTAATAGGCGTTCTCGTTGCCGTCGTGAAAGCCAGTCTCCGCGCTGGCCGCCTCGAGCATGCCATTGAAGAAGGCCGGGTACAGGGCATAGCCATGCTGCGACAACGTGGCGGCGCGTTCCTCCGCCGCCATCGGCCGGCAAAACTCTTGAAACAGCCCCAGTTGGTAGAAAGTGAGAATCTGCGGATGCGGGAACTCCTTCTCCAGCGCCTGCATGAACTGCCGTCCGCGCTGCCGCGCCATGGTCTCGTACTCCCCAAAGGACTTCTCAGCGCGGTGCGCGGCTTCACTGTAGGCCCAGGGGTTCTTGCCATACGGCTCCGCATCAAAGCAGATCCCCACGCACTTCGCGAGCCGCGCCGCCTTTCCCATGATCCCCACATTATGCTCGATGGCCTGCCACTGCGCGTCGTCAAACCAGTCCTGTTCTGACGCCGCCCAGAGGATGAGGAAGTTGTCCGTGAATTTCTCCCAGGCGATCTGCTGGACGTTCTCGAAATCCGCCGCGAACTTGCCCTCGTCCCAAGCCGCCGGTTCCAGCACATTGCCGCCGCCCTGCAAGCGAAAGATGATGCCGTCAAGGGCCCGTTGCTCCATCTCGCGGATGTGCGCACGGACATAATCGGGCGACGGCACGTCCCAGCCGTATTCAATCACTTTCTTTGCCAGCGGCGTAGCGGTGGATACTGTCGCCTGCGCCGGTGCGATACGGCCACATAGGCTCAACGCCAACACTGCCAGCCAATACCTGTGCATCGTGTCACCCCTGATGGGCCCCACTTGGGGCCGGAGATGGTCGCCGTTTCCCTCAATTCTTTCGCTTTTGGTGATACTCGTCCAGCGTTTCGCCTTGCTCGCCCACGGCGCGGTACTTGACGCTCTTGGAGTCCACATCCACCACCCAGATGTGCGCGGCGCTGGCCTGGTGTTCGAGGTAGGGGCGCACGGCGGGGTCGACGGGCCGGGGATTCACACCGAAGCAGCCGTCGCCGATGTAGAGCACACCGTCGTTGTCGGGTTGCCCGGCCTTGAGCAGTTTGCTGCGCTTCAACGCGTGATCGTGGTTCTCGAAGGCGGTTGTCAGATGATACGCATTGAAGTACGGTTCCCAATGGACACGGCCCAACCGCGACCCCTCACCCTCGAATGGACGGTGACTCGGATAAAGCGGCACGTGGTAGAGCGCGAAGCGGTAGGGCACCGCCTGGTTTGCTGCCAGGGTCTCCGCCAGCCAGGCCGATTGCGCCCCGCCATGGGGCGCGATGTGGCCGGTATCGAGCGCAATCAGCAAGATGTTTCGCCCAATCTGCCGCGAGAAATACGTCATCCCCTGAGACTGCACCTGCCCAAAGTAGAAGGTGTAGTCGGGGGCTTTGACGGCCGGATTGTCCGACTCAAAATCATTCACTTCGTGATTGCCGATGGCCGCGAAGATCGGCACCATCCGGCCATCGCCCGTGCGCAGGTTCTCGTCGTAGTTCTTGAACCACTGGTCCCAGGTGGCAAACTCCCAAATACGGCCATTGACATAAGCGATGTCGCCGCCGATCGCGCCGAAGATCGTGTCTTGCTTGCCTGCTTGCGCGAGCAGCCTGACCGTGGACGGCGACACATTGATATCGCCGCCGGTGACAAACCGGATCGGCTCATCACCGGAAGGCAGCGTCCGGAACGAGCGCTCCACCGTGTAGCCGCCTTGCGGATCCCCCGCGACGAAGTAGTAGGTGGTACTGGGCTGCAAGCCCGTCACCGAGGCGAGATTCAAAGTGCGGTCGACGGGGAACTCGGGAATCTCGCGCTTCGTCCCCATACTGTGATTCGCGTAAGCGGCGGGATCGCCACCCCGCGGCTGCACATCATAGTGCAATTCCGGGTCTGGCATTTTGCTGGCCCGGCCCTCGGTATGGTAATTCACCGCGATGGAAGTCGCGGGATCGTTGTCCCAGAGCAGGTAGACGTTGAAGGGCGCCGCCGCGACGGGCAGCGCGGCCAGCAGCAGGAGCAGCACGAGTGACAGGCGGGCACCAAGGAACTTGCAGGCTAGCGGCTGAAGGGTCATGGACGGTTTCCTCCTCTGCGTTTCAGGCCGCCGCACTGCGCCCGGCGCGCGCTGCATTGCAGTTGTCTATGCGGCAAGCGTTGGTGGTGTCGGGTCGTCCGCGGCGGCGGCCCCTTCGTTCAGCAGCAGCGGCACGGGGGGTTGTTCTTCCTCTACGCTGCCCAGCACCTCCACCGGCAGGGGAATAACCAGTGGTTCATCAGGGCCATTCTCGGCGTCCGGTTCCGGCACCACCGCTTCCGCCGGCAAGTCCGGCGCCAGCGGTAGGGTAGTCGCGCATTCCGTCAAGACGCAAGTGGCGGGCACGGGCGTGACAAACACTCGTTCGGCCCGGCGGCGTCCATACGCCAGCAGGACCACCTGTAGCGCCATGACAAATACCACCAGCGCCGGTGTCCACGTGAAGGGCAGGGAAAACCAGTACCGTCCTGCAAGGTAGCCGAACACGGCGCTGCCCAACAGTCCCCCGATTCCGACCATCGCCTCGTTGATGGCCGCCCGGCCATGCTTCTTCTCCGGGTGGCTGAGACAATAGTACACGCTGGCAAAGAAGCAGACGGCCAGATTCGCGCCCGCCACGGCCATGCAGACCATCATCACCAACAAGCTGCTGGTGTGGCCGAGGGCATAGAAGGCGGCGCCCGCCAACGCCTGCGACGCGAACAGCCAGCGCAGGTTGTAGCGCCAGCCGCTGGTCCGGCCTAGAACGAGGAAGCTCACGGCCGTTGACCCGGCCAGAATGACCGCCAGCCACGAATACTTGGTGGCCGGCGCCACGTTCAGGAAGGCCGCCGGCACTTCCTCAAACAATAAGCGCAACTCGCCCTGTGTCACCAGATCATTCACCCGCTTGGGATAGACCGAGCGTGCCACGCCCACCAGCAGGTTCGCCAGCAGGACCGCGCTCCATCCGGCAAACAAGTAGGGCTCGCCGCGCCGATCTGCCGTCCGCGGTTCCTGGGCCGCGGCCCCACATTGGGCGAAATAGGCATGTTCATGCGGCAGCGTCAGCAGAACCACGATGATACAGCTTCCTATGGCCACCACCGCGAAAAACGGCAGGCGGAAGTAGTAGTCGTACATCGGACCGGCAAAAATAGGCCCAATCGCGGCCCCGGAACTCCACGCCAGATTGAACCAGCCCATCAGGCGGCTGCGCACATGGGTGTCCGGCTCGCCGCCTATCCAGGAGTGCAACGCCGGCCAGACGATCGCCATGGCACCCACGCCCACAGTCGATAGGGCGCCGCAGACCCAAGGCGAATTCAGCCAGGGCATTGCGGCAAAAGTGATCCCAAACACCACAATGCCGAACGCCGCGGCATGCAGGCCGTGCTTGAGCCTCCCCACGAACCGTGCGGAAATCAGACACACCAACGCGTAGGCCGCCGCTTGGGCCGCCCCGAACGCGCCGGACATCGCAACACCGCCGTTGAGATGGTCGTAAATGAAAAAAGGCGTGGACATCAGGCCCGTGACATTGGCCACGGCCAGAAAATGGGCAGCAAGACAGATGCGGTAGCGGGGGGGAATCATAGGCGGCATAGTGTAGTGTTTTCTTTCAGAATTTTTCAAATTATTGGGAAAATATGCGCATTTTCTGGAAACCGTGGCAGCCGAAACTGGCCCGCGCCATGCTCGCCCTCCCCGGGATCGGGTTTCATTCCGCCGGAAATGCGTCCGGGCCGAGGGGGAAATAGTCGAAGGGGCCGGCCGAGTAGCTGAGAAGGTCCGAGAAGTTGGGAAGGGCTGGATTGGTCTGGAGGATGCGCCAGGTGCCGTCGCGGTTGGTCCAGGTAATCCAGACTTCTTCCGATTCCGTACGCGGCAGCGAAATCGTCTGGTCCGCGATGCGTCCGGCGGGATCGGAGATGGCCACACCGCAGAGCCGGCAATACATCAGCACGTTGACGAGTCCGGTTGTCTCGTAATTGCTGAAATCCCAGCGGCGAATCTGCCGGTCCATCCGCAGGGCGGTGTAGCGCTCGATGAACCACTGATAGGCGCGGCGGATGTATTGAAAACGCCAGCCCTGCGGGTCCTCGTAGTCGCCGGAATAGAACTCGATGAGAGCGAAAAAGTTTTCACTCGAGAAGGCCTCGTCCCACTGTTCGATTCGCGCGACCAGCGTCTCGGCAATCGACCTGAACTGATCCGGCGCACCCTCGTACGCCGGCCACCACGGCCCCGCGGCTTCCTGCCCCGGTGCCGGCAGCGGCGCGGCTGTAACCGTGGCCGCCGCCGGTTGCGCTTCTGTGACGGTGACGCCCGCCTCCGGCGTGGCGGGTGTCTCGGGCGGCGGCGGTGGTGGCGGTAGCGGCGCATAGACATTCGGCGCCACCGGATGCACCTCGGCCTCGGTCAGCACCGGGCTCAAAAGGGCTTCCTCGGCGATCCGGCTGAAAATGGTGCTCAGGGTTATGTATTCGCCATAGTTTACAGTCCCTTCAAGTGCTTCAGTCTTATTGGTGAGCGCCGTCACCGCGTAGGCGATGGGCGAGTCCACGCCCGGCTCCTGATCGACGAAACGCGGTTGATCCACGGCGATGGCAATGCGTTGAAAGCGCGTTTCCGGCAGGATGCGCCGGTACACGTCCCACGACAGGTCGTCTTCGCGCAGAGGCCACGAAAGCGCGATCGCCCCTTCCTCACGCTTCACCACCAGCCCGCGGACCGGCGCCGGTACGGCCGGCAGCACATAACGCTGCGGCTCGCGCTGGTTCTCGCGCGTGTTCATGACAAAAATGCCGCGCATCACCTGTGCGATGAAGGCCTGGCCCTCGCCATCCGCTTTGGCGTGGCGGTCAAGCACTTCAGACCACTGCTCGACGCTGGACATGGCGCCTGCTTGCCCCACCTCGGCAAAAGTTTGGGCCGCATCGGGGGGCGCGTGCGCCGACAGTAGCGGTACCCAGAAACGATCGCCGCGATTGAGCACCAGTTCCGGAATTTGTCCCGCGCGTTCCACGCCGTAGGCCGCGCGGAACAACAGCCCTTTATCCAGCACCGGGTCGATGTCGCGCAGGTTCAGATGGAAATCCAGGGGGGTGGCCGCCGGCGCGAGCCGGTACGCCACCGGCGTTTTTTTCTGGACAAAATCCCTGCGCGCGATGAGCACGAGGTCCAGCATTTCGCGGAGCGTGGGATAGATGACCTCGGTCCAATGCCGCGAATCCGGGCCAAACCACAGGTTGCCGCTGGGTGCAAAGGAATAGACCGTAGCGCCTGTCATGGCGCCGTTGAGAACCATGGCACGGTACAGCGAGGCGGGCGCTGCTGCCTTGCCGGGCGCCAACCCAAACACGCCGGGCGCGATGAAACGGGCGTCGCCGTACCAGCGCGAATCCGCGGCCACGCCCCAGTTCGTGACGGCGCCTTCCAGCCACAGCCCGAGCAACGCCGACGTATTGGTGACGGAGTGCGGCCCGCGATGGAGCGTGGCGGGAATCACGTACTCCTTGCATTCGACCATTTTTGCATAGAGCGCCGCCGCACCCGTGTTCGACATGATCCGCGGCCAGTGCAACTCATCGAACGGCGCGTAAACGAAGCGGCCATAGCGCGCCGCGGCGTCAATCACCCCCATGAACCACTGCACCGCGGGCAGGGGCAGCCCGCCAGCCTGCGCGCCCAGATCGTATTCATTGAAGGCCAGACCCGTGACTTCGACGCCCTTGACCGTCGTAAACGCACGGAAGAGTTCTTCCAGCCTGGCCAGAGGGTAGCGATGCGTCGGGTCGGCGTCGGCGATGCGCACCACCAGCGGCAGGCTGGCCGCCTGGAGCGGCGGCAGCAGCGCCTGATAGTAGGCATGGGCATCGGTGCGGCCCGCATCGACCTGGATGACTGCAAAGGGCTGGAGATCCGGCGCCAGCCGGTTCCACGCATCGAGCACGTGCTGGGCATAAGCTTCAGGCGTCGTTTCCGCGGGACCGGTGTCCTGAAAGATAAAGAGCGGATGCTCGCTGCTGATTTCCACGCTCAACGGCGGAAAGTTTGGCTGGGCGGCAAGCGGGAGGACCGGCAGCGCCAGCAGCAGCGGCAGAAGATAGGTTGTTATGCGAAATCGTTCTGGCATAGGCGCGCAATTTTAGCAGCATGATGCCGTGTGTACGTAGCGCGCCCGGGCACGGCCCCGGGCGTGGCCAAGGCCAGGTCCAGTGCCCCGCCTTCCTGTATGATCCCCCGTGTGTCTGGCTTGGTTGCATGGAAGACGGGAACGGGGCCGGATGCCCCGGCCACGTAAAGGAAGGAATACACCGGTGAAATCTGGTCAGGGTGGGGTTGAACAGTTGTACGTGTCTTCGGCGGCGTTGCGCTTGCGGCCGAAGACGAGCGGAAAATACCGGCGGACGATCCGGTATGTGTACGCGGAGGCCCATGGCATCGCGCTGGTCATGGATATTTTCGCGCCGTTGGATCACGGGAACGGGTTCGGTATCGTTGACGTGGTCAGCGGGGCGTGGCATTCGGACCGGGTGCGCCTGAACGAGCACATTGGACTGGGCGCCATCGACGCCTTCTGCGAGCGCGGCTTCACCGTCTTCGCCGTATTGCCGGGATCTGTGACGAAATTCACCGGCTTCGAAATGGTCGAGCACGTGCACGCGGCGTTGCGGCACGCGGCGGCGCATGCGCCGGAATTTGCGATTGATCCGGCGGCCTTGGGCGTACTGGGCGCCTCCGCGGGCGGGCACCTGGCGGCCCTAGCCACGCTCGCCCGGCCGGAAACCCACGTGCCCCGGCCCGCCGCCGTCGGACTCTTCTTTCCGCCCACGGACTTGGTGGATTTCGGCGGGAGGGCCTTTGACTTCTCGCAGTCGGCGGGGCTGCCCCGATCGCGCCTGTTATTTGAAGACGGCCTGGCCGGGCATTCGCGGCAAGAAATCCTGGACGCGGCGGAACGCCTCAGCCCGGCCCGGCAGGTGCACCGGCGCCCCCCTCCCACCTACTTGCTGCACGGCAGCGCCGATCCCGTGGTGCCGCTCGAACAAAGCGAAAAACTGGCGGCGGCACTGCGGGCCGCGGGCGGACACGTGGAACTAGTGGTAAAACACGGCGGCGGACATCCCTGGCCGGATATTCGCAACGATATTGCCGCCATGGCCGATTGGTTCGATGCCCGTTTGATGGAAGCGTAAAAGCCGGGAACCCACCCAGGCCGTTTTTTCCACCTCGTCCGCTTCAACTCTTGCCCTGCTCCGGGCGCATTACATTTTCTTCATCTTTGTCACGGTGGGCCCGTTAAGTTCGCGCGATACGCTTGAAACAGACGCGGGGCTTGACTCGTCCGAATCTCTATTGTACAATTCAATTACTTAATTGAATTGCTCGTTAGGAAATGAGGAAAGACCGGAAATGAACAAACAGCGGCGCGGCGAAGCCACGAAAGAAAGGGTCCTCGAGGAGGCCTGCATGGTTTTTGCCGAAAAGGGCTACAGGGACGCTACCCACGCCGAAATCTGCCGCCGGGCCGGTACCAACCAGGCCGCGGTCAATTATTACTTTTCGTCCAAAGACGGGCTGTACACAGCGGTATTCGAGCACCTGAGCCAGCAGGTGGAGCGCTTGTATCCCCTGGATGGCGGATTGCCGGAGGCCGCTTCACCAGAGAAACGATTGCACGCTCTAATCCGTGCGCTGCTCGGCCGCATGTTCGATCCCGTTCGCCTCGGGGTGCTCCACCGAATTCGGATGGCCGAGATGTTCGACCCCAGCGGTGTGCTCGACGAAGCACTGGCGCGCTGGCTGGCCCGCGACCGGGAACACATCCAGGGGGTGCTCGGCGAGCTCCTCGGACCGCAGGCAGCCCGGCGGGACATCGAGTGGTGTGAGTTGAGCGTCGTGAGCCAGTGTTTGATTTGCGCCCCGGGGCCTCCCGGCAAAGGGCCGCGAGACATCTTCAGGCTGGAGACAAGCGAACTTGATCGTCTGATGGAACACATCTTTACATTCTCGCTGGCGGGAATCAAGGCCATACGCCGAAAAAATAGCCCGAAAGCCGGGAGAAGCAGACAATGAAGGAAGCAGACGTACAGCAGAAAATTGATGTGGCCGGCACGCTCGGCCTGGGCCACTCTCGCTCCAGGTTGCACCGCCTCAGGCACGTTCTTCTTTTCGCGATTCCGCTGGCGGCAGTTGCAGCGCTGGGCACCGCCTGGCTTGCCCGTGGCGGACAAGCGGCCGTCGCCTACGAGACGCAGCCTGCACTCCGCAGTGATCTGGTGGTGACCGTGAGCGCCACGGGCACACTCGAACCCATTAAGCAGGTGGACGTGGGCATTGAGGTGTCCGGGACCATCAAGACCGTCGAAGTGGATTACAACGACCGCGTCGCCATGGGACAGGTGCTCGCGCGCCTCGACACATCGAAGCTCGAAGCGCAAGCCTTGCAGTCCTCGGCCGCGCTCGATGCCGCCCGCGCCAAATTGCTCCAGGCGCAAGCCACGGTGCAGGAGGCCGAAGCGCAGATGGCGCGTCTGAGCGAGGTCCGCAAGCTGAGTGACGGCAAGATGCCGTCGCAAAGCGAGTTTGACACGCAGAAGGCCGTCCAGCCGCGCGCCCGGGCGGACGAGGCCTGTAGTGCGAAGGGGCGTAGACGCAGGAAGATCATGAGCCACGTTCACTGCGCATAGGCAAATTCAGGTGGAAAGCAAAAATTGACATTCGCGGATCAGGCGGGAGTAGAATGACTTTATTCATTCGAGAAGTAGTACGGCTATGCTATCGATTTCGAAGCGCCGGGGGAGTTGATGTCGGCGAAGAGCGATTGCGATGCGCCCGACACCACACGCCGAACACAAACGCGAAAGTTGAATCGCGTGCAAATTTGCTGAGCCAAGACGGGACGCTGAGGGTAATAACGTCAGTCCTGCGGGGCGATGAATCCGGAATCCGCAATCGAAAGGTGTTCCGGGGAGCACGGAACGAGATTGTGTGTCTGCAAACCCACAATGCGTATCTACAACGTGGAGTTGCTGATCAACAAATCCATTCCCGGCTGCGGAAATCGGATATGCATGTCTCCAGATCGCAAATGCGTGTTTGCATCTACGAATTGCATGCAGAGCACGACGGATGCTTTTCGGAGCGGTCTGCTCGTGACGATCTGTTTCCACGCGATGGCGAAGATCAAGACCGAAGAGAAGGATGCCGCGTTCGATGCGCTGGTCGCGAACATGACGACGCAGTTGCAGCAATCCGAAGTGGACACGGCGAACGATCCCGGCAAGCTTGAATTGATCGGTTGGGGGAAGAAGACACCAGCCCAACCGAGCAACCCGCCGAATCAGCCGCGTTCCCTTGAAGCGCTCATGCAAGGCCCCGGCACCGTCTATCTCGATTGGAAAACGCCCATGATCGGCGGCAAAGGCGGGCGGTCCGCGCATACGTTATCTACCGCCGCGAACAGCCGCAAGGCGGCGGCGCATTCGGCAGTTGGGAACAAGCAGGCATGGTACTCGAAACACACGCCCTGCTTTCGAATCAATCGCAACGTCGTGAAATCAAATACCGCATCATCGCCGTCAACAGTGCCGGAATCAGTGTTCCGAGCAATACCGCGGTGCTGGTGTTATGATTGGTTCTCGGATCGACCTGAGGTTGACACCTCTGAAAGGAACCCCATAATGTCGCAATTTAAGATTGACGTCGAAGGCTATTTGACGAGTATCCCGGCAGCGGCCTTTCGCCCGCAAGATGTCGTTCGCGAGCTTGTCACAAACGCGATTCAATCATGCGCTATCGCGCAACGCATTGAGGGTGACCTTCAGCCACGTATCGACGTCGAAATGCCAGATCGTCTGCGTCTTCAGATAACCGATAATGGGGTTGGCTTTCATCCAATGATCCTTCAGCGTTTGGGAGATCTCCATATTAGCAAATGGACGGAGACTACACGACTGCTGGGAATTTCAGATGTGGAACGCCGGGGATATGGCAGATTTGGGATGGGATTGACTTCTACCATCAATGTATGTGACGAGTTGCTTATATTGTCGCGTCCGGTGACAGATAAAGATACAACGTATTGCTGGTGGACGAACTGGCGAAGCGGTTGGTTTCTTTGGAAGAAGGGAGAGAATCCGACCGATGTCGATGCAAAGGTTCAAGACGATATCAACGCAGTCCTCGATTATACCAAGAGGAGTGATCTGTCGTCTCATGGTGCCCGCGTGGTGTTGAAGCTCAAGGACGATGTTTGGCGCGGGAAATCATTCCTCGACATTGAACAATTGAAGAGACAAGTGCTCTATTATTTCTCGGCGATCTCTATGCCAATTCACGTGGGCGGTGCATCGCGTCCAATCACAAATGGTGTGACAGGTTGGCGCGTGCCGGGGACTGCGGATCCTCGAACTGCGCGGCAAATCGTCTCTAGCTGGTTGGAAAGCCGCAGCTACGAAAGAGAAGAGTGCCCTGAAAATGATCTTCACTGCTTCGAGATTACCGCATATGATGGCATTTCGGGAGTAATCTGGCTCAGAAGATTCAGGCCTGATACAGTGCATTTCTTTGCACGTGAGGTATATGCTTCCGATATCCCGGCCCTCCTTCCCGAAGGCGGTGGTTTCATTTCCGCAATTGTGAATGACGACAAGGCTATTCTCGACATCACGAAACAGGGGCTTCAGATAGCAACTGAGGAAGGGGCCCGAAGAGAAGGATTGATCCGGGCAAGAATTCAGAATACCCTGGAGGAGTACGTCGAATGGTTGAACGCTGAGTATTCCGACGGAAATGCGGAACAGAGAAGGCAGATAACGGAAATCGGAAGCCGCTATGGGCGAGCAATGCTAGCCTTTCTCTCGCCCTTTGGGTCCGCGCGAATCCTGGATACCGCTGGGAGAGCAACTGTCTGGATACCCCTTCCGCTGATAACATCGCGAAAACACGAGGTGCTCGCCAAATGTGAAGTAATAGATCCTGACGGACATCCGGCCATCTACTACGCCGACTCGGATACTGATCTTCGCCGGGTGCAGCTGTTTCAGCAGAGATACATTATCGATGCCAGACACCATAATGACAAAGCAATACTCAAATTGTATGCGGATACCCATACCGACCGTGGCGTCAGGATCGAGAGAGTCATGGATCCGGCCATAAATCTGATTACACCGCTGAATGATCTTCAGATCGATGAACTCGGATTCAAAGCCTTGATCGAGGCCATCAAAGCGAGATGGGATGGGCAGGTCACCTTGGCCGACATCGCTCCGCAACTTGGCGAAGCCTTCGCTCACATCGTCCAGCCTAGTGACCAATCTGGGGAACAGGAGTTGGTCCTGAACAAGAAGAATGGAGCCCTGAAGATCCTGAAGAAGCTGAGTGATGACGATCTGGTGGCCGCAGCGGCTCATATTGTGACTCTCGCGGTTCTCCTACAGGATGAACACATTGCTGGTGATGAATTCGAGCGTGTTTCCGAGAGCTTGACACGCATGATAGAGGCGCTCAAAGGCCTTGGGGAGCGAGGTAGACAGGCTTCCGGAAGGCGCGATGAGTAAGGTGGCCAGCATTGAGAGTGTGGATGAGTTTCTTGACGAGATCTCCAGATGGCGCGGCATATGGGGCCTGTCGTCAGGAGTGTGTGTTCCGAGTGACATCAGGTATGGTGTCTTTCGAGGCCAAGCCGACTGTGAGTGGAGTCTCAGGTCGAAGGTCAGCCGTATTCCTACGGGCAGCCAGACGGTTTATGACCTTGAATGGGACTTGTTTTCGGCTTGGCGGCGGCGATTCGTCGGATATCCGTCAGATCTTGTTCCCAATTCTGGAAATGGATGGGAGATGCTCGCCAGCGCGCAGCATTTCGGCTTGCCAACAAGACTACTCGATTGGACAACGCATCCTCTACATGCGCTCTTCTTCGCCTGTATAGGCGAGCCACGCAATGTCGCTGGCAGTGTCTTCGGATTCTTGCCCTCAGCAGCACGAATCGAATCACTGGATCGCGCAAACATCTCTCTAAATCCGATTGCGCCTTTGCTCAAGAATGATGTAGGCAGAGTGTATCTTTACTGGCCTCACTGGAGTTTCTCCAAGCGACTGAAGAACCAGATGGGGGTGTTCACGATTCAAACAAGGGTAACGATGGAATTGCCTGAAGCGCTTGAGGAAGCGTCCCCTGAAGGGGTGGTTGAGATTAGGGAAGTGCGTATCGCATCGGGTGCAAAGCCATATATCGAGGGGACTCTGAGGGAACACTACGGAATCGGCTACGAAAAGATGTTCCCGGAGCCGGAAGGTTTGGCTAAACAGATCTGCCGAGAATACTGTCCGGGGCTTGTCTTGTGACCAAGTGAGAAAGAGCCTTCAGATGAGCGACAGAGAGCACAGCGTTCGAGGCGAGTCCCGAATCCTACCATTGCGACGGCGTCCTGCTTCGCCTTGCACGTAACGTCGGTGGATTGGGTGAGCCGCTCCGTTTGTTCCGTGAGCGCAGTCAGTCGGCTCTCCAAATCCCGCCGTTTGTGTGCGGCCTCGATCTTCCGGTTGGTCTCGCCCGCGCTGTCCACGCGTCGCTTGATCGCCTCGACGTCGGGATAGACGACCTTCTCCGCCTCCGTCTCCGCGGCATCGAGTTCGACCTTCATCCGTTCGACGCGTTCCTGCGCCTTGCGCAACTGCTTCTCGGCCTCGGCCAACTGTTTACGCAACGTGTCGGCGTTGGTGGTGACAGCGTTCAATCGCTGCGTCTCTTTGAGCGCGGCTTCATGCTCCTGGAGAAGCGCGGACACATTGACGGGTTCGGCGGGCAACGCCTCGTCGGACTTGGGCAGGCCGTCAAGTTCGGCCTTCGCTCGGGAAATATCCCGGTTAACCGCTTTGCGTTCCTCGTAAGCGTCGTCTTGCTGGCGGTCCAGGTCGCCCATGTCCAGTTTGAGCGGGGACATGACCATTTCCGCCTGCTCCTTGTCCCCGAGGCGCGTGAACGACAGCGGGTCGAAACACAGATCGGCCACGAGATTGTCCAGCAGTCTCTGCGGCGAATTGAGCTTGGCTTTGTATTCACCGCCGGTCGTTACGGTGAGATAGGTGTTGCCCGTGGCCGTCCAGTTGCGGGTGACCACGTACTTGCCGAGGTCGAGACGAATTTCTGCCTTCTCCGCGCCCTTGCGGACGGGGGCGGGCGTTTTCCGCAACGCCGCTGACCCTTGGAGCGCGGCCCAGATCGTGTCGATGGCGCTGGACTTGCCCTGGGCATTGCGGCCGGAAATCTTGACAACGCTATTCTCGTCGGGGCGGATGGTGATCGCCTCCAGGCGCTTAAAATTTTCCACATGCAGTTCGACGATCTTCATGGCAGGTTCTCCTGTGCGGGGGATGAGGTGACGGGGATGTCGAAGGTGGATTGGACAGGCACGCACGATGTCCATGCGTTCCCAAGCGCAAGCCAAGGCGGTTGCAACAGGCCGGGAATACCTGCGGCTGACCCAGATTCAGCACCAGAGCGGCGTTACCGACTACTTACATGTAGTCAACGCGGAACAGACCTTGCTGACCAACGAGTTATCCGAGGCACAGATTCTGAACCAGCGCATGGTCTCCAGCGTCCTGCTGATCAAAGCCCTCGGCGGTGGGTGGGAGGCGCAACTTTCCGTACCGGTGGAAGGTGTAAATTAGCGAGGAAGACGGTAGTCGCGCGGATCAAGGCAGGAGTCATAGGTGGCCTTGGCGATGTTACCAGGGAAGTCCCCCGAGAGTGCCGTTAGGCAGAAATGGCTGGTGTGGCGAGTTTTTCGAGGCGCATGCCCGCAGCTCGGGCTTCGATAATCAGGCTCAGGGCATCGGACTTCTGAACCCACAATGCGTACTCATCGTCTGACATTCCGAGCGCCTCGGCCAGCGTGCCGGAATTATGGCCTTCATGCCACAGATCGACGAAATCATCAATATCTTCCGGATGCGCGATTCCCGATATGACCATGTCAAGAAAGTTTCTCATAGCGTGATTCTCCTGCCACGGACCGCAGGTTTGTGTCCCTTTTCGTCCCTGCTGTCTCTTTTGTCCCTGCCGTCCCTTCTCCCGCATCACTCAAACTTCAGCACGCCAAAGAACCGCGGCTGGTGAAAGTCGAACTCCTCGATCACCGGCGACCAGGCACCCCAGTGGGGATGAGAATTGTCCTCGGCGCACTTATAAAAATTGGCGCGCCACTGCTGTCCGGCGACGCTGCCGAGAGGGCCGACATAGTTTTCGAGGAGCGCAAAGGGGAGGAAGTATTCCAGGTGCCAGACCACGGGTTCTGCTGTTTCGGGCGCCATGATGTGCGGCAACGAGTGATAGAGTTGGATCGTGGAGGCAAGCGCCAAGGGTACGGAGCCGCTCTTGTCCTCGCCCTTGTATTCCGGGTGCTCATGATAGGAGATGAGCATGGTGCCGCCGGCGTTGATCTCG
>JACPGD010000575.1 GCA_016182645.1 Candidatus Hydrogenedentota bacterium
ATCCGGATGGTGCCAGTCCAGGATCGAATGGTACCAGCACATCTTGATGCCGGCGCGCTGGCACGCCTCCGACAGCTCTTTCATGATGTCGCGCTTGAAGGGCGTGCTCATTACGTCGTATTCGGTCAGCTTGCTGTCAAAGAGACAAAAGCCGTCGTGGTGCTTGGACGTGATCACGATGTATTTCATGCCGGCGTCTTGGGCGATCTTGACCCATTCGTCGGCATTGAATCGAACGGGGTTGAATTGCTTGACCAGCGGCTCGTATTCGGCGGGGAGAATCTGGCCGCCGAACATGATCCATTCCCCGGCCGTGTCCACCGGCTTCTCCTTCCAGACGCCGCCGGGAACGGCGTAGAGCCCCCAGTGAATGAACATGCCGAACTTCGCCTCGCGCCACCACTGCATGCGCGCGTCGCGCGCTTCTTGGCTTTCCCCTTCCACCTCGGCCCAGAGGGCCGGCGCCCCACCCAGTAGCAGGGCTGCCACGAGCGCGAGCAAAACAGACATGGTGCGCATTCTTGAATTCGACTTCATCGCGGCCCCCTTCTGCCTCCCGTGGAAGCGTTTTAGAAAGTGCAACTATTGTGGGGGCGTGGGGATGTGCTGTCAAGTCAAGGAAGCGCTTGCCAGCCGCCTGCACAAGGCAGCCCTAATGACGGAGAATGCGATTTCGGGAGGGCGAGCGTACCCGCGAGCCGGTTCAACTCTGGGGTCGCGCCCTCAAGCGATCAAGCTTGAGGGTGGTGGCCCGCCTCAACTCCCGACTGGGCTTGGCGGAGGGAAAAAGTGCGGAGCCGCGGCGAGGAAGGAGAGGGGGGCATGAATGGGGCCTGCCGCGGCTCCACTTCGGTCAGGGGGTGAGAGGGCCTGGATAACAGGGGGTTCCTCCTCTCCTGGGTATTAGTCAACTCACACTCTTTATTCGCGGGGGCTGGCTCTTCATGTCAGCAGGAGGCGCCAATCTGTCCCACGAACCTGATACCGGCAGTGGAACCCCTTCTGGAATCCTGGGCGGCAACTCCAAGCGCGGGGCGGGATGCGGGGCAGGCGCCCGGCGTCAGGCGTCTTATTGAACTTCGAGGGCGACGCCTTCGAGGTAAACCGAGATGGCGTCCCGGCCTGACCCCTTATGCCGGGAGACCGTGAGTACCTGGTGTGCCCGATCTGCGACCTGGCGTTCTTTGAAGTCGGCGGCCGCGCCGGCTTCGTCGAACACTTCGATGTTGATGTTGTCGTAGGCGTCATATTGGGCGCGCAGCTCGCGCCCCAGTTGTTCCAGATCCTCGCGGGCGCAGCCCGCGGGGACCAGTCCGATGACCCCCTTCAACGAGCTGACGTCAGGCCCGAGGCGTGGCGCTTCCTCCGGTGTTCGGCCCCACTCATCAACGATTTCGAGTGTCACTTTTCCACGGGGAGGGGCCGGCGCGTTCTTTGGCGGCAGTTGCGCCAGGGCGGGGGCGGACGCGCCCAACACTTCCTGCTGGAGTTGCCGCGGTCCCTGCCCGGGGAACGCCTGGGGATCGTGCAGTGCCCCCCGCAATTGCGCGTTCTCCTGCTCGAGGTCGGCCATAATCTGGCGCACCAGGAGGTCGAGCGTTTCGCGCAGTTGCTGGACCTCCAGGCGCAGGGCCGACACTTCGTCTTTCACCGCGGTCATTTCCTGGCGCATCGCCGCAGTTTCGCCCTGCATGTGCGCGATGGCCTGCTGCTGCTGGTCCGCCGCGGCGGCCAGGGGCGCAGCCAATTCCTCGCCCACCCAGTGCAGAAACAGGGACTTGCCGGCGGCCGCGGCGGGCGGGCTTTCCGGCGCCAGGGCGGCACTTTCGGGGGGGATCGCAACGGTCTCTTCGGCCAAGGGGGCCGTGCCCAGGCAAAGCAGCGCCAGACAACAAGTTTGCAACCATAATCCTGGCGGGTGCATCACAACCTCCGAAACATTCCGCTGACGCCCTCAGGCATCGTCGCATGAGGGCGCCACCCAAGATAACGAACCAGGAGGCAGATTGGATACTACTGGACCTTCTGGACGCGCTTGGCGCACTCGCCGCGCTCGTTGCTCGTGATGATGTACCAGACCTCGTCACCGATGTAGAGATCGTTGAAATCGCCGTTGTGCACGTCCGTATGGTGGAAGAACATGTTCTTGCCGATGATTTCGGTGGCGATAAACCCGTAGCCGTCTTTCAACGCCTGGATCCGGCCGCGCTTGTAATCGAGCTGATCGTCGAAGTCACCCTGATCGTCAAGGGGCGTTTCACCCTCGACTTCCTCCTCCTCCTCGATCTCGTGATGGTGGTGGTTGTTGTTGTCCACCGGCGGCGCCACAAAGCGCTCGACAAAAGCCTGGCGCGGCACGAAGAGACTGTTGATGAGCGAATCATTCCGGCGGGTCTTGTCGTCAATGATGTTGTGCATCAATAACGGATAAGACACCTCGTCGAGCAACTCGACCGAGGTCACCGTTTCACGCGTGCGGCCACTGTTGTCGGTAAACTTGAAGTCCCAGCCGAGCACCATCACGCGTGTGCCCAGGGTGTTCACCTTGCGTGCCAGCGGCAGGTAATCCCCGTCGCAGGCGATGAGCACGACCACGTTAAAGCGTTTGTAGAGCGTTTGCTCGAACGACTCCAGCGCCAGCCAGACGTCGATCCCTTTCTCGCCGCCGGGTCCCAGGGGAAGATAATGCGTGGTAATACCTTCCCGCATCAGGATGTCGTCAAAGGTCCGTTCGGCCAGGAGCAATTGGCGATCATTGGCGTCGTGGGCGGGGAGGCGGCCGCGGAAATAGTGGGCGTCCACCACCTGGCAGTAGCGCATGTCCACGCCTTCGGCCTCGGCGACCTGGTTCCGGATGAACTCGTGCAGGCCGGGGATGCTCAAGCGTGCCCGGCGGGCATGGGTATATTTGTAATAGTTGCTGACGTGGTAGAAGTAGTTCCCATCATAGAAGACGCCAATGCGGGTCAGCTTCGGATCGAAACTATTCATAACTCAAACTGCTCCTCTGTTGTGGCGCACTACCCGGACGAATCCCGCGGAAGGAAAGGGGATGTAGGGATCGCCGTGGGAGTATGTGCCAAATTGCCGAAAACCTGATTGAAGGAAAACCGGTGCGCCCTTATGAACGCCGGGCGCCCAACCTTTACACTCCTGCGCTATAACGTCTCTATATAATCACGGCGGCGACAATCCGAAGCCTTTCGGCATTTCCCTGCCCGGCCGCCACGCGGGTGAAAACCGCATGCGTGCCGCCGCTGCGTTCCTCAAAAAGAGTTGGCCCTATTATACACGCCGATCCCCGGAGGTACAATCACGGAATGACCGGGCCGGAGCGCCTCACTGACAAGTCCGAGTGGAAGGTGAAATCGATGCCGGTATTCGGTTCTCAGCAAGGGTCACTTAATTGCGTACTGAGCTTAGCAACTCGGCAAACTCTTTCAAGTCCTCTTGCAGGTTCACCATTGTGCCTCTGTATCAATTCCAGCAGGATGTCGATGCGTTGACGGGGCGTGAGGCGAGCATGGAAGTCCAGATCCGCCGCCTCCGCTTCCGCATGACTGCCGAATTTTTGGACCACTTTCCGCATATCACCCCTGGATGAATCAGCCTTTTAGACGCATTTCATCCACCATGATACCGTTTTTTCCGAAGCTGAACCACCACGTCCTTCAGCGGCTGGCTCTTATAAACTTGTTTCCGGGCGGGCCCATGTGTCAGTATTCTTTCCGCCTTGGGCTTCCTGCCCCACCGAGGATTTCCCCGCCGCGGGCAAGTCCACCAAAACCTGAATCATCGAGCCGCACAGGGCTTAAGGTTTGCAGGAAAGCGCAGGCATTGCCGAGGGGGGCGATCCATGCAGTAATCGCCATTGACAGTACCCTGTGCGGGAAGCGA
>JACPGD010000564.1 GCA_016182645.1 Candidatus Hydrogenedentota bacterium
CGATGCACCTGCTGGGGCCGTTGTTCGCGCTCTTCGTCGTGGCGACTGAGCGGGCGGGATTACGGCGCTGGGCGTTCTATGGTGGGCTGACGCTGATAGCTTTTCTTGTGGCCTTGCTGGTGTATGCCTATTTGCCGTTGCGCTCGCGGGCGGACCCGGCAGTGGATTGGGGCAACCCGGAGACGCTGAGCAATTGGTGGGCGGTCGTGCGGCGGAGTCAGTACAATTTCATGCTGACGCAGTATCCGCGCGGTTGGGCGCGGTTCGCGCGGCAAATGCAGGCGATGGGCGGATTGTGGTCGCGCGAGTTCACGCCGGTCTTGGGGATGGTGGGCGCCGCGGGTTTGCTGGTGTTGTTGCGCCGGCATTTCTGGTACACGCTGTGGCTCGTGGCGGCGGGGCTATACCTCGTGGTGGCGTTCACTGTCGCCCAGAATTTCAACCTCGATAAAGAGTGGCTGTGGGTCATGTCGGTGTTCGGCATTCCCGCGTACTTGATTATGGCGATGGGAATTGGCGGTGTACTGGGGCTTGTGCAACGCTGGCTTGGGCGCTGGGCGGCGGGCGCCGCCGCCTTGATATGCATCGCAGTGCCGCTGGTGAACCATTGGGAGCACAACGACAAATCAGACTACTACTGGGCCGAGGACTACGGACGCAATACGCTGGAGAGTCTGCCGCCAAACGCGCTCTATTTTCCGGGGCCGGACCATGCGAGCTTCAGCGCGCTGTACCTTCAGGTGGTGGAGGGACTCCGGCCCGATGTGACGCTGGGCCGCAAGTATGGCTATCTCGACCTGCCTGAGGCCCCAGAACTGCGGGACAAATTTGGTGAATTCCCGCGGCGGCGTGATGAGCCGGAGATTCTTGGATGGTACCTGACGCACACGGAACGTCCGGCGTACTTCTCGGACTACGTGCGGCTGGCGGGGGCGCCGGGAGTCCGTCTTGTGTCGGCGGGGTTGCTCTGCCGGGCGGTGCGTCCAGGAGAAACAAGGGAGACGCGCGATGACTGGGCGGAATATCGGTGGCACACGCTGGCGCCAGGCGACACGCGCGGCGACTACACAGCGGAACTGATCTTGTACGAGATAGACTACGCGCGGGCCCGGGAGGCGATGGCACGCGGGCAATATGCCGCTGGGCTGGCTGCATTGGATAGGGGATTGTCACGTTACGGGCGGGAGTACACCGTGCTCAATAACGCAGGCGTACTATGCGCGCGCTTTGGGCAAAGGGCGGCGGCGCGCATGTACTTCGAGGAGGCGTTGCGGCTGCCGGGGCAGGACGGCGCCACACGGGAAAACCTGCAAGGGTTGCAAGAACTGCTTTCCCAGCCATAAATTGAAAACGCGCCCCGTGGAGGCGCGTCTCCAAATGGCGAATTGTCTGGATTCTCAGAGGACTTGCTGACCGCTGAGCGTACCGGTGGGGAGGGGCGCCCAGTCATCTTCTTCAGAAGCAGTGACCTCGAATTTCTCAACCACGAGTACGCCCGCGTCCTTATACAGTTTGCCAGTGACTGTGACGGTCTTGCCGGCGTTCTCTTCGCCGGCGATGAGGGGCTGAGAGGTTTCGGTGGGCAGGTAGTGGAGGGTCTTGCCCGCCAGGTCGGCCACTTCCTTGCCGGCGGCATCCGTGACCGTCGCGACTTTCAACGCATTCTTGAAGTTCTCGGCATTCGGCGCGGGCTTCGCTTGCTCGCCGCCAAAAGCCGCCAAAAGGCAATAGTTGTCGCCGGTGACAACCACATCCACGGGCTTCTCTTGTTCCACGGGTTTCGCGGCTTCGGGCGCCGCGGCCTCGGGCGCCGCGGCCTCGGGCGCCGCCGGAGCAGGTGCAGCTTCCTCGGCAGCGTAGGCCAAGCCGGTCAGGACCAGCGTGATTGCGCAAATTCCATGCAGTACAAGCTTCTTCATTACAGGGTCTCCCGATCTCTTATCTCTTGGTGGCAAATTCAACCCGCGAGACCACAGGTGTCCCGCGCAGGAATGGAACTTGATTATACAAACACCGCGGGAAGTGAATCCAATCCCCGGAACTCAGTCTGGCAATGCAACTTGCGCGGCCCTCGGGATTCTGGCTAGCCATCGAGCGCACGCTGCCGCAGGCGATTGATTGTCTCCACCTGCCATCGAGCTGGCTTATTGGGGTCATAGTCCGTTTCCACATCGGGGAGGATGCGCTTCAGCAAGTGAAATGCCGCATATCGTACCGTCTCGTCGTGATGCGAAAGATTCTGTGCGAGAATGGGAAGGAGAAAGGAAGCATGCCCCTTGAGAAACGCCTCGGAGAGGTTGTCGTCGTTGTCTTCGAATCCGCTTTTCAAACGTTCAATCAGGACAGCATTCGTACGTTCGCTGCAAAGGTAACTTGCCGCCCGGTGAAAGTCGTCGGTCATGTCGATCCGATATCGTTTGGCGATTTCCACGTTTTCGCGCTCACGATGTTCAATAAAGAGTTGGATAAGTTCTGTTGCTGTTTCGTCACCAAGACTATGGAGCGCCATCGCCGACGCGACGCGCTGTTTGATGTCCCCTTTGTCGTAAATCTCCTTGAGGCGGGCAATAGCCGTCGCACCGCCTGCGCGGGCAAGGGCCAGAATCGCCACTCTATTCAATTCATCAACTGCGAAGGTGTACGGTTCTTCTCCACTGGCTTTGGCGGCCGATGCCAACGCAGTCCGAAGCTCCTCCACGCGCCCCTCGCGCGTGAACGGTTCGATCTTGGCCACGTACTCGGGATTCCCTGTCTCTCCCATGAACTTCACCGTCCCCGCCAAGAGATTGATTTGGTCGTATACCATCCGCCAAGCGGTACCTTCCCCGCGCCGGACACTGCCCACCGTGCGGATGGAGATACTGGCGCTGGGCGCGTCTTCTTTCGTGACCAAGGTTTGTTCCACATTCTTGATTGCCAGCTCACCCGCCAGTTTGGCATCGCCACAAGCGGCCAATGCTTTCAACGCGAAATAGTCGGCGCCGGTCTCCGCCAAGGCCCGTAGTTGCGGTAGGAAAGCGGGATCAGCCATTTCGACAGCCATCAAGCAGAAATCTGTGGTTCGCGACAAATCTGGCAGTGAATCTTTTGAGCATGTGGGAGTCTTTCATAATAGATGCGCAATGATTCGCTGGCATACGTGTCAACGCTCCGATAGTCGGGAACTTTCAGGTCAGATGATTGAGAATTCTGGAGCAAGGACAGTAGATACCGCTCAAGCTCAGGATTACCGCGGCGAGCCAATGCTTCCCAGACGGCAGCGAAATCAAGAGACTCTTGAATATCGTAGTAGTCGGGATGATGCAGCATATCGATCAGCAGCTTGTCAATGTCCTCACCTTTCTGTTCCCCAATTACGTGTGTGACGGAAAACCGGGCGCGGATGATTGTCGGACGGCCCATGTATTTGCTTGGGTCGCTCGAGTGGGCGGGATTGCGACTGATCAATCGCGAGAGAAGCTCGACACGCCGGGGCCCGCCGCTTGCCAGAATAGCGCGTACCAAGCTTTCAGTCTCAGTTGGCTCTTCCTCAAATATCTTCTTCTGTTCATCTTGAAATGTGCGCTCGCACAGCGAGACAAGACGTTCCGCGCAGGCCTCATTTCCGATCTTCAGGAACACAGTGAGCGCGCCTGCGGCCACATTTCGCTTCTCTGCTGACAACTGTACACGCCCACTCGGATTTTTCAGTTGCGATTCAATCGCTCTGTATTGCCGTTCAAATGCATCAACGATGGCCTCCGGTGAAGGGGCTGAATTGGGAGACACCTGAAACACCAGGGTGGCCGCCGCAAACTCATGGAAGTTGCCCTCGAGCAATCTCTTTCGCCAGATTTCCGCCAGTTCGGGTTGAAGGCCCCCGCGTTTGTCCAGACCCCACCGCAACGCCGAGACGAGTTCCCAGAGCAGATCTGGGCTAATCCCTTCGCCAATCTCCTGGACATGCCGGATCATCTTCGTTGTCGAGTCCGGCTGAAACCACCCATAGATTCCGAGCTGCGAATAACTCTTATAATCCCCATCGTCACGGAGTTGCACGGCGGCGATACACTCGCGGTCCGGAACGATTGACTTGCTGATCTCGTCCCCAGAAACCCAGTGGATGGTAAGTAGATTTGGCGCGGTCTCGGGCACGCTCTGCACCACCCTGATAACGGCCTTGATCTCTACTGACCCTTGGAAATCGAATTTGTACCGCTCGTCCTCCTCCAAGGAGTGCGACTCAACCAAAAGCACCTTTCCTCTTACCCACAGGTCGGTCTTCTCCGTGAGTTCCGCAAGCGGAACAGCTCTCAGACTGCTGGCATTGACGGATTTGCCACCAATAACGCCCAAGGTAAGGATTCCCAGAACGATGGCCGGAATCGAGAAGGAGACCCTCGTCGGCTTGCTCCGGTGAACGTAATTCAGCGGCGTGAGCATGTTCCGATCCTCCCCAGTGTATCACTGAGAAAATACGCCCATTGGCCTCAATTCGTTGACGGATATTCCCGAACTATGGGAAGCCACGACGGCAGCAGAATTGCATACCTGACGCGATCTTGGCGATAGCACTCCATATTCGACAATGAATTCCTATCCATCGCCGGTTGCACCCAGGGATCGGCGCCGATAAACTGATGTTCGCCGGGGGGTAGCGCGGGGAGTGGCACAGGTTCAAACGGCGAGCGGGCGCGCTCCGGGAGACGATGGATGAAAAGGATTGGCGTGGTTCTTGGTATGGCCTTCATATTGGCGATGGGCGTGGGGGCGCAGGAGGCCCCGGTAAGCAGTCCCATGGTCATGGTGACGAATCCGGGTGGATTCCCCGTGCAGCTACTCATGCGGTGGATTCATGTGCTGACGGCGGTCGTGCTGGCGGGGGGCGTGGTGTTTATGCGGTTTGTGCTGATGCCGGCGGCGAAGGCGACACTGGATGATGCGGCGCATCAGCGGCTACGGGGGGCGATTATTCCAAAGTGGCGGAAGATTGTGCACACGGGGATCCTGCTCTTCTTAATCAGCGGCCTCTACAACTATCTTTTCGTGACCCGCTTCAAGCACGCCGACTCGATGTATCACATGATGTTTGGCATTAAGTTCCTCTTGGCCTTGGTGGTCTTTGTGCTGGCGGTATTGCTGACTTCGCAAAAAGGGTACGCGGAACGATTTCGTGCGAACGCGCCGTTCTGGATGGGCGTATTGGTAACCGTGGCCGTCGTAGTCGTTCTCTTAGGCGGCTACATGAAAGTGATGAATTAGGAATTGGGACGGGAGGGCGGACTTCCTTGTCGAGTGTGAATAGGCTTGATCAGTACTTTGGAATCTCCGCGCAGGGGTCGACTGTGCAGCGGGAAACCGTGGGCGGGCTGACCACATTCGCAACGATGAGCTACATCATCTTCGTGCAGCCGACGGTGCTGGCGATCGCGGGGATGGATTTCTCGTCTGTGTTGGTGGCCACGTGTTTGTCGTCGGCTATTGGCTCTGTCTACATGGGGCTGATTGCCAAGTACCCGTTTGCGCTGGCGCCGGGGATGGGGGCCAATTTCCTGTTCGCCTTCACCGTCTGTGTGGACCAGGGTTTTTCGTGGCAGGCGGCCTTGACCATCGTCTTCTTCTCCGGGATCCTGTTCCTGCTCTTGTCGGTTTTTCGAACGCGAGAAAAGGTGCTCGAAATCTTTCCGGACTGCCTGAAATTCGCGTTGGGTCCGGCCATTGGGCTCTTCATCGCGTTCATCGGTTTGCAGTGGAGCGGGATTGTGGTGCTGAGTCCCGCGACGATGGTGACGGTGGGTAACTTCCGGCATGGCGTGCCGCTGCTGAGCCTGTTCGGGGTGCTGTTGATTGTGGCGCTGATGGCGCGCAATTTGGGCGGGGCCATCCTGGTGGGAATCTTTGTGACGACTCTCCTGGGTGTCTTGACGGGGGTCATCCCGCTAAAAGCGCCAGAGGTCACGCTCCGGCTGGACACTTTTGCGCAGTTCAACATTTCGGAACTGTTACAACGGTGGGACGAGGCACTCATTGCCATTGGACTGTTCTTTTTCCTTGCCCTGTTTGATACGGTGGGCACGCTCGTTGGGGTAAGTACTCTGGCCGGGTTCATGACGCCAGACAACAAGCTTCCCCGTGCGGGGCGCGCCTTCTTTTCTGATGCCTTGGCCACGTGTACGGGGGCGCTGCTCGGCACATCGACGGTGACGGCTTATGTGGAGAGCGCTACGGGCGTGGCGGCCGGCGCCCGGACGGGCTTTGCCTCCCTCGTGACAGCCGCCTGCTTCCTTCTTGCGATCGCGTTGGCCCCAGTGGCGGCCGTGGTGGGACAAGACATCGGGCCGGAATACTACCAGTCGCTGGGCATCGAAGGGAGCTTCGTGCGGATGTATCCGGCGGTGGCGCCAGCGCTGATCGTTGTCGGCTTTCTGATGCTTGCCCCTTTGCGCAAGGTGAATTGGGAAGATATTACCGAGGGCATCCCGGCGTTTTTCACACTGGGCATCATGGCTTTCGGATTCGGGATTACCGAGGGAATTGCGGCGGGTTGCATCGCTTTTGCCGCCGTGAAGACCTGTGCGGGGCGTTGGCGCGAGGTGCATCCCTGGATGTACGCCGTCGCCCTGGCTTTCGCCGCGCGCTACGCCATATTGAAATAACGCGCGAACACCCGGCCTTGCGAAGATGAATCGCAACTCGCAATTCCAAACCCTTTCTTGACTGGCACTGTTGTGCGCCCTACACTTACTCCCACCCTCTCTCTGGAGGCGCGTCCCCGGTCAAGCAAGTGGAGCGGAATTGTCCCCATGCCTTTATTCTGGTTGGAATGCAGTTGTGGACAGCGGATGAAAGTGCCCGAGAAGGCCCTGGGAAGCAGCCGGCGTTGCTTCCGCTGCGGTGAATGGGTAAATGTCTCGGCGAACAACACCACGCCGGTGAGTGAGGAACCGGTTCCCAGCAACGAGGGAACACCGGCGCCTGCCCAAAGCATCTTCTCACCCCCTCCCCCCGCCACGGCCCCAGAGCCATCACCCTCTGCCACAACTGCGGGGAGGGATCGCCACGGCAGGAAAGATGCGTCCAAATTGCGTATCGGGGAGTTGCTGGTCCAGCAAGGGATCGTGAGCCAGCACCAACTGGAACGTGCTCTTGCCCGCCAGAAAGACAAGGGCGGGAAAGTGGTGGAGAACCTGATCGCGCTCGACTTCTTGGATACCCGCACGTTCCTGAACTTTCTCTCGAAACAACCAGGCACAGCGAGCATTGATCTGCTCAATTACACGATCCCCTCCGAAGTGATTGACTTGGTGCCCGCGGACTTTGCGCTCAAGCATGAGTTGCTGCCCATAGACAAGATGGGCCGGCAATTGACGGTCGGGATGGCGTGTCCACTGGATTCGGAAACGGTCAACGAACTGGTGGAAATGACGGGGATGAAGATCCGGCCCTTGCTCGTTTCAATGAATGACATCCGGGTTGCGCTGGAACGTTACTATCGGCCGAGGCGCGCGGAAACCTTCAATCTTCCCCCGTCCGTCACGCCTGCATTGAGGCCGTCGCCTACCCCGCAGGAGACCCTGCCCAAAGTGGAGAGCGCGCTGACGTTTGAGACGGTGGTCCACCTCGTGCGCGAGGTGACGTCCCTGCCGGCGCTGCCGGAGACCGTGCGCGAAGTGCGGGCCGCGATGGAAAATCCGGCCAGTTCGGCGACGGACGTGGCTGAAATCATCCGCAAAGACCCCTCGATCTCGGCCAAGGTGCTCGGCCTGGCCAATTCTCCCGCCTATGGATTCAGCCACCATGTGGACAGTGTGGAATTGGCGACTTCGCTGCTAGGCCTGCGCGAGATTTACTCGGTCGTCTTGTCCTCCGCGGTCATTGATTATTTTGAACGCTCAAGCACCTTCGATTACAAGGGTTTCTGGCGCCGCTCGATGATCTGCGCGACGGCGGCGAAAATACTGGCGAAAGAAGGCGGGCGCAAGGACCTGAGCGGTATATTTGCCGCGGGGCTGATGCACGATCTCGGACGGGCCGTGCTTGCGGAGGTGGTGCCACAGCGCTACAAAGAACTCGATCAACACATGCCGGACGAAGAGCTCATCGCCAAAGAAAACGAATTGTTTGGCGTGGCGCATCCCGAGGTGGGTTATATTCTCGCGAAAGGGTGGAAACTTCCCGTGGCGATTTGTGAAGCCATCCGTTTTCACCACGATTTCCGGCAAGCACAGCAGGGGCGCGATATTGTGACCCTCGTGGCGCTGGCAGCCTTCATGACGGACACCTACGGAAAGATCCGCCGGGACAACGTGCGGGCTTTCGCGGAACAATGCAAGGAAATGCTGCAAGAGTTGCAGATGTCGGATCAGGCTTTTATCAAAGTATTGGCGGACACGTCCGCCGCAATCAAAACGGAGTTGGCTGAGCCAACCGTAGCACAGACGAAGGGAGACTGACCATGGCGGGGAAATTTGGAACCCTACTGGCACTCGCAGCCGTGCTGGGAATGCCACTGGCGCAAGCACAGGACAAAGTGCTGGTGTTGTTTCTGAGCAAGTCCGCGGGCTTCGAGCATAGCTGCATCAAGCAGGAGAACGGGTTGCCGAGCCACGTGGACAAGGTGTTGAAGCAAATCGGCGAGAAGATGGGGGCGGAATTCACGAGCACGAAAGATGCCGGGCAGGTGAATGCGGAGAACCTGAAGAGGTTCAACGTCGTGATCTTCTTTACGACGGGCGTCCTGACCGAGGTCGGCGCCGACAAGAACCCGCCGATGGCCGCGACTGGCGTGGAAGAACTCTTGACTTGGATTCGCAACGGTGGCGGCTTTATTGGATACCACTGCGCTTCCGACAGCTTCCATCGTGACGACGCCCACCCGGAATCGCCGTACCTCGACATGGTCGGCGGCGAATTCCTGACGCACGGGGCCCAGTTCGAGGGCAAAGTGGACGTGGTCGATCCTGGACATCCGGCCATGGCGAATTTCCCGAATCCGTGGCTCATCCTGGATGAGTGGTACGCCTTCAAGAACATGATGAAGGACAAGATACACGTGCTGGCA
>JACPGD010000083.1 GCA_016182645.1 Candidatus Hydrogenedentota bacterium
GTGTATGGTAAACGTGAAGGTGCCGCTTTCGGTGGGCGTGCCGGACAGGATGCCGGTTACCAGGTCAAAAGTCATTCCCGCGGGTAGTTCACCCGTTAAAGTGGTCTCGATTGGCGGTTGGCCGCCTACGACAATGGTGCGCTCCACATACGGCGCGTCGAGTTCACCTTCCTGGAGGTGGTCAATCAGACCAATCTGCGCAGCGGCGTCGAACCCGGCCATCTGCGCGCCAATGTAATCGCCGACAACGACGATTGTGGACAGATCAACCTCCACATCATTGATGATCGTGGTCCCGGAACCATGGATGCCGTCGGGACCCACGGAATCGGCCTTGGCTTCGCCCGTCTCTTCGTCAATCGGGCCGGCGTACTTGTAGAAGTCGTAACGGCGAGTGATGACTTCGTCGCCGCCTGGCAAGTCTTCAGGCGCGCCCACCAGGTCGTCGTTGGCGCCGCCGTTCGGCGCATTGAATTCCGTTTGAAGCAACTGCCACTCGACTTCGACTTCGGGCGGCTCACCATTGGTCCAGTTGCGGTCGTTGGGGTCGTCCGGATCGTCGGGGACAAGATCGCGAAGCTCGACGCGTTCATTGTTGTGCGTTTCGGTCCGCGTTTCCTTCACCCAATTCGGTTCCCCGAATTCCAGCACGGGCACCCCCGGCGGCTCGGGCGCTTCGATGGCAGCCTGGACGCGCGCCGGCGCGCCACCGACGGGCGGAACATACGTGAAGGTGGGCGTGGCAATGTCCACGGGCGTTCCATGAACCAGGTTCCCCGCGCCATCATCGATGAGCCAGAAATACTTCACTGCGGCCGGCGCCCCATAGAACCCGACGCCGAAGTGCTCGCCGCCAATGTTGACGGACGGGTCGGTGAACTGGTGGCCGTCCGTGGGCGAAAGCGGCGTGGCCGGCACGGCGGTGTACGCGGCCCAGGAGCCATCCGGGTTCTTGGCACTTTCATAACGAATGATCACTTTGGAATGCAGTGGATCGGAATTGTCCTCGGTGATTCTGGGCGTCCCGTAGTGGTTCCAATCATAGGTGTAGGTGATGTCCGTGCTGTGAACATCTTCGATCTCGATCTCGAAGCCATGACACTCGACTTCGTTGTCGTTGACGCAATCGAAGTTGTTGATGCTGCCGTATCCCGTGCCAAAGGCCGGCGAGGGCAGCGCCAGGAAAACTCCCACCGCGACGACGACGGAAGCGCGTAAAATCAGAAATGTAAATCGATCTAACATCATAGTCCCCTTTCTGCTGAATTCCCCACGGTGCAAAATAGGCTCAGCCCATACGCTTTCATGGCCGGGCATCGCTCGAATTGATGCTTTATTGTAGCACAAAGAGTGTCGGCTGTACATGATCCTTGTTAAAGATACACACTACTTACTTGTTTCAAAATTAGTACATGGTTTCAAGAATTCATACACATGCTCAGCTTCGCCGCATCGCCCCTCCACAGCAACCAAGTCCGGTCAAGGTCAATACCATAACAAACAAGTCCCCCACAAGATCCTTAAATCCGAGCGCCTCTAAGAGCGGGCAACTGAAACCAACGTCTCCTTCGCCCTCACCTTCGTCCTCACCTTCCCCTTCGCCTTCGCCCTCACCTTCGCCCTCACCCTCGCCTTCACCTCCGGCCAACTCACTCCCCGAGCCGGTGAGGATCGCGCTGATGTCTCCGGTGAAGGTGAGCATGCCAGTATACTGCTGAATCGCGCTGGGGCTGAAGCGGAGGGTGAGTGTGGTGCTTTCGGCGGCATCAAGACTGTAGGTATTGCCGCCGATGACCGTGAATGCGCCCGTTGCGACAGCGCTGCCGCTGAGGGTGCCGCTCCCGGTATTGCGAACCGTCATGGTGAGATCGCGGTGTGCGCCCACGAGCACCTCCCCGTATTCGAGGCTGGCCGGCGTCAGGTCCAGTACGGGTCCGCTTGCAGTGGCAATGAGGCGCGCATCAACGGAGTCTCTTTCGCCACAGGTAACCAACCGGCTCGTGGAAAAGGACCGATAGCCTGGCTGCTGGACCTCGATGGAATAGGTCCCTTGTTCGCTCAGGAAGGGGAATTGAACTTCACCCGCATCGTCAGTGGGTAGAGTTTCGCGGTACAGGCCACCCGCGGAAATGGTGACGTTGGCCCCGGAGATCGACTCGCGCCCACTCCGGACATAGACCGTCAGGCTGGCGGAATCGACACAGCCGACTGCTTCATAGCTGATGCGCACGTCATAGCCTGTGCCCAGACCGAACCCCGCACCTTCGCCTTCGCCCGAATACTGCACGCGCAAGTAATAGTAGTCACCCTCGGGAACCGTCAGGATGTACAGCGAAGCGCGAACTTCCTCGCTGCCGTCGTCGTCGTAGACCGGCAGGCTCGTGCGAGGGTCGATGACAGGGCTGCCGTCAGCATGAAACAGGGCAATCTCCGTGTCGGCGTTCTCTTCGAGGTTGAGGGTCTCCAGCGTGAGCGTGGCGTCCGCCGGCGCCCAGAAACGCAGCCAGTCCTGGTCGCCGGCGTCGTGGAAATTGTGGCGCGTTGTCTCGCCGCGGATGCCTGTCAGGCGTGCCTGTCCCAGCGCGTCGTCTTCTTCATATGCGTCGGGCCCCACCTGCTGCTCGATCGTCACCTCCGCGGGCAGCGACGTGTTCCCCTCGACATCTACCGCCATCACGCTGATCGCATAGGTCCCGTAGGTCCCAAAACCATCGTAATCAGCCGCGTATCGCCCGACACCCGCATCGGACAGCCTCAACTCGACGGGAGCGCCACCGCCGGGCGGCGTAATAGTCGCGGTGACGAAATCGATGCTGCCGGTGGTGGTGACGCCTTCGGCCCAGACGGTTGCGGCCGTGCCGCGGCTGAGCGCGGCAGGCGTCGTGCCCGCACTGCCGATAACCGGATCATCCCCGGCAAGTTGAATGCCGGCGCCGATAACATGACTGCGCGCGAGGATGCCATCGTTCTTCTCGTTCCCGACACCGTTGCCGTTGTCGTCGATTCCCGCGAACTGGCCGAAGCCGGAGAAGCGCATCGCTATCTGGCCCTGCTTGAACGCGCTCCAAACCGTTGCGCCGTTCAGGACGCTCGTCCAGAAATAGCCTGAAAACGAAAGATCGCCCCCGCTCAGAAAAAGCGCCGCTTCGCCCGGCCGCGCACTCGCCAGGGTGATGCGCCGCTTCTCCAACGGGGCGGAAAGCTGACTGAGGAAGCTCCCGGAGTCCGTGGTATCGCAGATGACCGTGACAACACCTGGTATGGCGTTCTGGGCGGCGTCAAGCCAACTGTCGAGGCTTGCAGCAGTCAGCGTCTCGAGCGCGTTCAGTTCCAGGCCCGCTGCCGTTGCCGGTCCAACCAGATAGACCACCAGATCGAAGGTGTCGGAAGTGCCCCAAGTCCGGATGAGGTACTCGAGATTGCTCAGCGAAGGTGCGCCGTCCACGCCGGCATTGAACGTCACGGGGCTGCGGAAGGCAATCGTGTCGTCCGTATAGCCCTGCACGCGAAGCGCGGCGTAGGCGCGGCCCAGCGCATTCTCATACGCCGGCCACTGCGGGTCAGGCTGCAACCCGCCGCCCACAATGATCGCCTTCAGCTTGATGGGGCTTTCCACGGACACCGTCGTCAACTTGGGTACGGCGGTATTGCCCACGCGATCCCGCGCGTAGATGGCCACCTGGTACAACCCCGCGCTGCTGAATCCGTCATAGCTCGCCTCGTAGCGGCCGTCGCCCTGCGGCTGGAGGTCAAACGTCGGCAATTCCTGCACCGGATTGTCCGGCGAGAGCGCCTGAAAATTCGGCGGGCGCAGCACCGCCCACACATGCGCGATGCCATCGGCATCCGTCACGGGATCCGCCCAGAGCGTGGCCGTGCTCGTGCCGGTGATGGTCTGCTCTTCAGAAACCGCGACAATGTCCGGCGCTTCGCCCTGGATCACCGTGCCATTGCCAATGAAGGTGTTCTCGAGACCCGCCGACGCCGCGTACTGCGGATGCTGCGTGTCAATCGCCTGCGTCATGGCCTCATTCGCCAAATCGAACGCCTGCAATACATTCGCGCCGTTAAAAACGTGCGTCCAGAAAAAAATAGAAAAACTGATGGTCCCCTGTGACAGGAAATACGCATTCTCCCCCAGGTCCGTGCTGGTGATTACAACCCGCTTCTGCCCTTCCGCCGGCGCCAGGGCAGCGGCGAACGACCCCGACTGACACGCCTCATACACCACCGTCAGCGTCCCCGTGATGTCCGGTACCGCCGGGTTCCCATCCTGCAACTGGTCCAGCCAGCCATCCAACTGCGCCGCCGCCAACGTCTCCGTCGCGCTCATCCGGAATGACCCATCCCCGCCATGGTCCACCAGATACACCACCACATCCTCCGTCCCACCCATCGCCGCCCACGTCGTAATGGCCGATTGCAGGTTCGCATTCGTGGCATCGCCATCCACGTCATCCGCCACGCCATTGTTGTCGAGGTCAAGACCGGTGTCCGAGGTGAGATAATAGATGGAATCCTTGGTGAAACCCTGATACGTCAGCGTCCGATACGCGAAGTTCGCGCAGAGCTGCGTTGCGTCCCAGAGGTTGTTGCCCGGAAACGCGCCGCCAGCGGCAACAACGATGGCCTTGGCCTTGGGCAAGGACGCTACTTCCTTGAACACCTGAATGCGGTGATTAGAGGTGTCGGCGACATAAACGCGGTTGCCGCCGCCAGTATTCATGATCGCGAGGCCCCACGGGGTATTAAGATTGCCGGGATCACTTCCGAACTCGCCCACCTTGCCGAGGAAGACACCGTCGCCCGTGAACTTCTGGATGCGATGGTTATATGTGTCCGCAACGTAGACATGGCCGGCGCCGTCCACCGCAACGCCCTGTGGAGAAAAGAACTGGACGTCGCCATCGCCATAGCTGCCCCACGTCGCCAGGAAGACACCGTCGCTCGTGAACTTCTGGATGCGATGGTTGAAGCCATCCGCCACATAGACATGGCCGACGCCGTCCACCGCCACGCCTTGGGGAAAATTGAATTGGCCGTCGCCACCGCCCTCGCTGCCCCACTTCGCCAGGAAGACACCGTCGCTCGTGAACTTCTGGATGCGAGCGTTCCACCAATCCGCAACGTAGACATTGCCGGCATCGTCCACCGCCACGCCTTGGGGAAAATTGAATTGGCCGTCGCCACTGCCATAGCTGCCCCACCTAGTCACGAAGACAC